>DMNE01000469.1 GCA_003453735.1 Nitrospiraceae bacterium
TACAGGGCCGACACAACATCTTTCAGGGACTCATCCCCTCTTATAACCTTCTCAATTCCGTCTGAGATCATCTTTATCTTCTTTTTTCCAAATGCATTCATATACTTATTAGTGAGGAGATCTTTCGTGAATATTTCTCCGAAGATATCCGCCTCTAGGGCATCAAATTCCTTTTTATTGCCTATTAAACTTCTGAGCACATCCTCGGTCACTTCCATGGTATCCATAAAAGCTAACCTGCTCAGGAAACCACGGACATTGTCATACCGGTCGAAGTAGGTGATGATGGCGCTGAACTTTTCGAAGATACTGAAGTCATTGTTTTCGCGGGCATATTCGTCACATGCCCTGCCCGTATCAAGAAGTATTTTCTCAAAGCCCATATCATTCCGAGAGGATGCACGGTGCTTGGCCTTGATGAGTTTTACGATGTCCTCCGCGATGATATGCCTCTTCAGGGAAGAGTCCTTAAAGAAGAGATTTTCCAGGATCGCCCTTGTTTCTTTAAGATATGCTGCTTCTTCGTTCGTTTCCACATGTTTATCTTTCAAGAGGAAATCGTCAAGGGTGTCAAAGAGAATCACGGGGATATTATTTCTGATGCTCAGCGTCCGGAGTCTATGAAGCCGGGCGAGTTCGGAAGGGTCGATGCGTTCCTTACGGGCTAAATCGAGAAGGATATCCCGGTATTCGTCAACCACGCTTTTGTTGTCCTGATGCCTGTACAGAATATCGATCTTCATTCTTTCCTGCTGATAAACGTCTATATCATGCCGCAACGCTATATCGCGTAAGCGAGTCTCGTCTTCATCGTTCACCCTTCTCTCCCGTGCATAAGAGCTTTTAAAGAGACGAGAGAATTCCCTGTTCCCGCGGTGGACGAGTTTAAAAATAAAAATCGTTGAATTGGGTTCATTGAGGTCGGCAACAAAGCTATCGAGTAATTCTGCGTCCTTGTCTTGTGCAAGCAGATCGGTTCTTTTCAGGAGTTTGCCGACGGTCCGTAATATTTGTTTCTGCCTCTTCTGCGGCTCGCTCTTGGTGTCCGAGGATACGAAAAAGCTGTAGTTCTTCACCGCATGCCCGAGCAGAAAGAGCCGGTGGAAAGATTCCGAGCCCGCCGTATTATTTGAGAATATGAGGTTTTCATCAGTGTCAAGGAAGGCTCCGAACATTATGAGGCGGTTTAATACCTCTTTTTTTATGAGGTCCTTAAAAGGCTTTTCCACACCGAACATGTACTCGCAGAAACTCCCGCCCGTGCCCGTATACGATAGAGAGTCCTGGAATAAGGAGAGTTCATTGCCCTTTGAGAAGAATCGGATCCAGGATTCTTCTTCCTGGTAGAAATAGAGGTTGCTGGTTTTTGGTCCTGCCACAAAAACAAAGAAATCGATCGGGCCGATGCTTCCATGGAGCATAAGGTCGTTGAGCATATAGAAAATATACCATAGAGAAGGATCAGTACAAAAGTCCTCTCTCCCTTGCCCTGTTCTACTCGGAGCCACCCGACCTCTCTTGTAAGGGTCGAATCTGTCCTCGATGGTATGGTTAAGGGTGCTTCCTCATAAAGACCTCTCCAAAAAGCTATTGCCCTTATGTGGTGTTTGGACTACAATATAACCTGTTTAAGATAATGAATATTCAGGATGGTTTCTGAGCGGGACATGAGATACAGTGAGGCGATAAAAAACGGTTTTCAAATAATCAATAAGAGCTGGCAGCTTGTTCTAATCCAGATTGCCGCGCTGTTTGTGAGCTTCATGGGATTTTTCGTCATAGTGGGATTTCCCCTTGCCATTGCATTTATCATTTTCGGACTCGACTTCACCGAGATTCCTCGGTTTCACGACGTGCTTCGAGCCTTCCATGAACCGTCCGCGCTCCTATCGCAATACTTTTGGCTGGTAATCCTTGTGCTAACAAGTGCCCTGCTTTACGTCCTGGCAGTATTCTCCCTCGGGGTCTTTGTCTTTGGGGGATCAATCGGCGTTATCAGCCATTCGATGCGAGAACGGACTGAAGGGTTTTCGATGAAGCTTTTCCTTTCACAAGGCAAGCGGTTGTTCTTTCCCTTGGTAGGCTTCACGTCTGTAATGGGGATGATATTCGTTGCACTGGCCTTTGTCCTTGGTCTCTTCGGCGGAGCGATAGCGGCTCTCGTTTCATTGGCAAGGGAGCAAGAAGCCACCTTGGCGCTCTTCCTCGGGATTTTTTTTTCGCTGATTCTCCTTTTAGTCGGCCTCATTCTCATCCTCATTGCCCTGGCTGTCACACTGTATGGGGCCGCTGCCCTGGCCATAGAAGGGTACGGACCGGTTAGATCCACACAGGCTTCGCTCCGGTATCTCTATAAGCACGCAGAAGCGTTCTACCTGTACTGCATAGCCTTCGGCGGATATATAATCATCAGTTTTCTTGTCTTCTTTTTGGGATATCCCCTGAAATTTATTCCTCTTATAGGGCCATTGTTTACCGTTGTCCTGCAGTTCACTATACATGTCGGACAGAGTTACCTCGGTCTTGTTATGCTAGCCACGATATTCTGGTATTACTTCATGACGGAAGGTGGGCTGGGGGAGGACAGCAACGCCCTGAAAACCGCGGATTCGCTTCCTACCTCTGAAAATTCCACTCAGCAGAAAGATATCTCCGAGTCTCAAGCTCACGGGCAAGAAGAAGCTCTTCCTGAGAAAGGGCCGCAGGAATAAAGGTTGTCTGAAAGGTCTCTTCAAAGGAGGCCTTGATCGTTTCTCTGAGTTGTTCATGGCTTAGGGCAGGGATTACCTCTTGCAGTCCGATCATCCTCTCCTTCAGGTTCACGGAGGGTGCGATATTGAATATCTGTCTTACCGCCTCCTCATCAATGGTGTAGGGGATCGAACCCTGCTGTAAGAATCCCTCCCTCCAGCGTTTCTGCGCTGAACCACAAACCTTTCTGCTGTCGAGCGTTATCTCGCCAAAAGATGTTGAGTGGAAGCAGAGGGGATTCTTGATCGTGTTGCCCTCGCGGCCTCTCTCTCGCCCTGTCTCTGCCTCCGGGGAAAGGCCAAGCGCTGAAATTGCTCTGCAGAAGGCCCGACCGATCTTTTTGTAACTGTCTCTAAGGCCGTATGAAAAGGGGCCGTGGGCGGTAGTCGCGGAAAAGCTATAAGTGAGTTCGTGTCCATGCAGTATCGCCCTTCCACCCGTGAGCCTCCTCACGAGCGGAATCCCCATTGTCAAGCAGCGGGAGAGGTTCGTGCAATTGACTTTCTGAAAACACCCGATGCTCACCGAAGGGGTTGTCCATTCGTATATCCGCAGGGTGGGGGGAGATTGAACCTTTCGGACGGACTGCGCAATGGCTTCATCTACTGCCATATTGAATGAGGCGGTGCCGGGTCCTGAATTGATAAAGCGCCATTCCTCCATTACTTTTAAACTATAGAGATTGGGGGATAGGAATGTCAATGACGGGACAGAGAGGAGTGGCGGCGAGCACCTTTTTCCCAATCGTTCTGGAGGACGCTTGCAAAACACATGAGCTTGACAATGCTAAAAAGTGATGATGGGATTTTCCCGGAAAGAGGGACGGTAATCCTCCATCCGGCTCTCACAAATCCGGAACAAATCAGAGAACAGACGATTCACCTTTGAAGAGATCTTGAAGACGGCACCCATTTAGAGGGCAGTTGATACAACCCGTTATGGACACGTGAGGAACAGATCGCACCTCCCCTCTGAAAAGTGTTTCCATTTTATCATACAGAGAGCATGTTCGAAGCAAGAACTGCCCCTCCCGGATTAAGGAAGAACGGTCATTTCTTCTCTAAGATGATCCTGTGTCTCAGGAGGGAGATCTCTTTGATCGTACCCTCAAAGACTTTCTGCTCTCCGAACAGATTCTTGAGAAAGATCTTGCCTCCTTCGGGTTTCATAAGGTCCACATTTTCGAGATAGAGTTCCTCATTGCCGTCTTTGAGGATATACGCATTTGCCTCACACATTTAATTCCTCCTTTATGCGAGCGATTAATTTTTCTACACTATGGGGCAAGGGCTCCTTTAGCGTCCCGATCACTTCAACCCCTTCCTGGTTTAACGGGATGAGAAATTTTTTTGCCGGTGAGGATGCCACAGCATCCGCCATCCGGGCAGTAAGCTCCCCCATCATGGCATTCGAAAGGACAACGCTCAATGGGCCAAGGATGATGTCGACTTTGCCTGCGTTCAATACAATGGCATTTTCCCCTGTTGCGCCCTTATCAGCCCGGGCCTTCATCATTGAAGCGGTTGCTGCCGCATTCGTGCCGAGTGCCATAATCCCCACGGGTATCTTTGAACTCTTCCCTAAGTCTTTTTACAACGAGACTGCCGATTCCGCCGCCCTGTCCATCGATAACCGCTATTGTCAACACAGTTGAAGTATAAAAGATAGGAGATTAGAGTGTCAAAAAGAGACAACCTATTCAGAGCAATGGACAGGTCCCGTACAACTGAATGTTCCTTACCACCGGAGGGGTTGAACAATCAGGGCGCATAACTTCATTCTGGGCAGGATGCCAGGGTGGAGTTATGCGCCGTGGTTTTCTCAACGCCTGCAACGCTCTATAGCGTTGTCGTTCATAATGCGAAGTTCCCTGTTATGTGAAGGAAATTCAGCGGGAATGCTATAATTCGTTAGACGAGGGAAATCAGAAGCACTGCAGATTGCATGAGCCCGGGATGATCCCGTTCGACGCCGTTCCCAGTGTGCTATGGTTTCGATCAATAAAGGGGATTTGAATATTGACTCCCCAGTCGGGGGTTTTGCTGTAATCGATACCCAGTGTATAGTAGTTGTTTATGGTGTATTGTTCGTGGGGGGCTCCGAAATTTACGATCTTGCTGGCGGCAACAGGAGAAATAGTGCCAGTCCCGCTGCGGAGCTGATCCTGATTCAGAAAGTCCCAGCGGAAATCCAACCTTATTCCCGGTGTGTAAGCAAACTGCTGATTTTCCCAATCCTGACTCAATGTGCAGCCACAACTTGCACAGGCCCCGGCATCTACTGAAGTCATTAATCCGATGATAACAGCAAGACTAAGCACGGCCGCACCATGAAGTACTTGCCGCATAAACTTCTCCCGAATGACTCGAAGAACGGAAATGTTTTTTGCTCGCATAGTGAACCCTCTATCTTTCGAAAAAAATAAGGAGCCGAGATAAGCCGACTGTCCGACCTAAAAATACCGCTAACCCATGGGTAATATTTTTCATTTTCTCCTCTCGCTTATAAAAAAATTATCATTCTGACGGTTGGCTCCACTTCAGAGTCATCTTTCAATGATTTCCGAAGCAGAGCCGAGTTTAAAGTGGAGAAAAGTCTGAAGAGGAGACTCCTCTCACAGGCATTAGGCCCGTATTTCCGGGGAACCCTGGACTCGCTCGGAACTGCAGGTTAGACTTTTGGCGGATGCTCTAACTGAAGGGAAAACCTGGATGGCGCAAAAAGCGGCTTTACCGTCTCAAGAAATGTCGCAGACTCAAACAGAATGGGTTTGCAGAAACATTCATGCAGGGAAGGAGTATCAGCGTTTACAGACACAAAAAAGCCTGATGTATTGCAGACGTCAAAAGTGAGAAGCAATGGTCCGCTCCCTGCCTTTGTGTGTGAGGGCGTAATCGTCATTGATGAAGAGAGGAGCGCACTTATGCAAGACAAGAATAATAACCGCAACCCGTTTCATTGCACTCAATATACCAAAGGCATTCTCTGATGTCACCATAGAGTTGGGCTTGATTTATGACGTTCAGCGCGACAATTCTCTGGTCTTATTGTCGCCGGCCTGATTATGGTACACTAGGATGTAATGGTATATCGTTATCTTTTCGGTATAAGACCTGTAATACTATTGTCGGGCAGTACCTTGATCACCTTGCTAGCCTTTTTATTTCTGCTATCGTGCTCTAGGCAGCCCGTTTATCCTGAGCCTCCCGTCAGAGGCTCGGACGTGGCTGTCGATATCGCCCGACTTAAGGTAGAATGCCCGCTCTTCTTCACCCTTCCCTATCATGGGAAAAAGGTAAACTTTTTTGTAATGCGGACTGCGAACGGCGTCGTTTCCTTTCTCGACGCGTGCGCGAGTTGCTACCCTTACAAGCTTGGCTACCGCGTCGACCGCGGACAGCTCGCATGCAGGAGGTGTAACGTGCGGTATTCTCTGTCAAACATCGAAAAAGGGTTCGGCAATTGCTTTCCGATACAGATCGAGGGACATCTTAAGGACGGAGAATACCGCATACCTGTTTCACGGCTTCAGGCGGCAGCCGACAACTTCTAGGAAAGGTAGGCAGGGCCTTCTGACCTTCCCTTCGTTGGCAGTTTTCTTAAGTTCGTCGAGAGGCAGGGACCGGTCACACACTATCGGTGAAAAATGCGCTGACCTATCCCTCCTTGCTGCCTCGCAGCAGAAATCCATTGATAGAAAGGAGGCCGCTGCTAAAATAATGCAATCGGCGTTCTTTCTACTTCAACGTCGAAAATGTATCGTAATTTTTTCAGGACCGTGTCTTCCACTTCACCCTTTCTTATCTTCATTCTTAGTTCTCAGCGTCCTCGCATTATAAGTACGATATTCTCCACGCTATAGAGGCCTCCTCCCCTTTCTCTGATAATGGGCTTCTCAAAAACGCCGTGTCCCATCTCAGGCATCCAGGGAAATTCTCCTCTCGAAACAGCTTCATCCGAAAGTCAACTACTGTTGAACACGAGAAAACTTAGGGAATTCTTCATGTAATTTTTTTTCTGAGGATGTCATAGTGTTGCGGCTATGATTTGAATCAGTACAAGTCAGTTGTGTCTTCATTTGTGATGTCAAATGGCAATTATAGGGTTACTGTGCCATTAAAACTTCAAATTGACAGGTGCAAATTAAAGGTGATATAAAAGAGATATAAAGAGGCGCTTCCGATAAAGCCAAACCCTCCGTGAGAAGGGGACAGAAAGCGTCGGGTCTTATTGTTAAGATGGCCGAGCTGCCGAAGGATAAACTTGGGGTAGGCTCGGCTTTTGTTGTTTTTAACTTGCAAAGGAGGTGAAGCATTTATGTCTGGCTGAAGCAAGAATGAGAAAGCAAGCGCATTCATAATTGGCAGAGTCTGCCTTAGGGAGGTAACCCAAAAAAGCATTTTGGTGAGATATGGATAAAGTACTTCAGAAAGAAATAGAAATACTTATGGAAGTGTTAGACTGCCCGAAAGACTTTGCATGTTATAAAGCTGGCTTTGAGATGCTTTGCAGGGCAGAAGACATTGGATTACAGTCGTTCTTGCTATGCCTGGAAGAAAATTCTTCTAATTGTGCATTCTCATTTCTGCAGAGGGGCTTTTACTTCTGTCAGTGCCCTATCCGCAGACGTATACTAACGTCCTCAAAACAATGATACAGAAAAAGTTCGTCATGCCCTTTATTTCCATGTTTATTTCATCCAGCTATACGTAAAATACTGAAAATACGTAAGATAACCTACTTTTTCTGTTAGTTTCAGTTATTAGGTCCTAAAAAAAGCTCTCTCAGTTTTATTGCTAAGTCTTCCGGGAGATTGATAATCAGTTCTGAATGGAGAAGTTTCTGCAGGAAGTAATCATCATTTCGATAGTTGGGGTAGAGGTTCTGTCTGCTGATCATCTTCAGGAGACAATGGAAACCCTCTTCTGAAAAAGGATCCCTGGCCGAAAGGATAGAGTAATTGAAGCTCATATGGCCGAGGCGACCGTAAAACGCGAGAACTTTGGAGACCCCGATGGCAATATCCGTTAAGTCTATTTCAGAGAGTGCGCCAAAATCGTTCTCTTCTTCATGCACGGCAAAAACCTCATTATTGCCCATAGGAGAGAAAGCGGTAAGCCAGTGCCACTTGCCAGTTTGCGCTATATACCGAGATCCGAGATCCTTCTCCTCTTCTAACAAGTCTGAATAATACCCTGAACCATTCTCCTGATAGTATGCCCGGCACGCTTGAATGATCCTTTCATGGTATGAATAGGCTATCGGGGTAATCAGCATCTGGAGGTGAGGATGAACTAATGTGGCACCTGCCGGGAACAGATAGTTGGCATTCACTGCCACAAACGATGCCGAATGATCTTGTCTGTAAACTGCATTCACGAATTGTTGCGCAGCCCTTAATCCGTCCCCAATGATTTGAGGGGAAAATTCCGTTAGATTAAGAAAGTGAGCTTTGCTCAGTCTTATAACAGAGTGGTACTTTCCCACAGGGAAAAGGTTCGGGAATAGAATGGCCTCGCCAATTTTTATACGACCTTCAGGGACGAGTCTCTGCGGATATCGGGGTGTGCTTCTCTCAATCGTGTCTCCGCAGAATATACAGTTCCTAGCGCTCTCCTCCACCAGCCGTTCTATAAGTTCTACATCACAGTCTCCAAAAAAGAATTCGACTTTATCTCTAAGACGAAAGTTATAGACACTGATGTCTCCTAAAAGGGGATCCCGTCGAACTGTTACAGTGTGTGTCTCTTCAGCAAAATTATTAAAAGGATTCAGAAAGACTAATTCTGACTCAGAGCTGTCAAATCTTATTCCAGGCATAATTGCGTTCCTCCTGCAGTTAATAGCTCATCTTAAGTTTTACAGGATATTGTCAGGACCCTTACCATCGTAGCTCTCCCCTAAATGTTGCCCTATCCCCCAACGCTTCCTCGATCCTGAGCAATTGATTATATTCGGCCATTCTCTCCGACCTTGCAGGTGCTCCTGTCTTGAGCTGGCCAGCATTTGTAGCAACAGCGATATCAGCTAAAAATGAATCTTCTGTTTCACCGGAACGATGGGAAAATACGCAGGTGTATCCCGCCTTTTTCGCTAACCCTACGGTCTCCAATGTCTCTGTTAATGTCCCAATCTGAAGATGTCTGAAAACTGAGCCGGCATCCTGCGCTGCTGATTTCGCAGCGGCAAGGGAACCCCCTAATATGGCATTAGCGCCCAGTCTGCCCTTATTGTCCGTTCCATCGAGTTTGATCATGAGGTAATCGATCTCTTTTTGCTCCTTGGGATTCCTCCCGATAAGTTCAGGGGCTATCAGGAGTTCGTCAAGAGGCGTTGTAAGGGATTTCACCTCCAGTCCCACTTCAAGCCTGGCCTGCGATATCATCCTGAGCAGGTTGTTGGCCACGGATATGATAAGGACCTTGCCCTTTTCCTCCATGAGGAAGGCACTTAGCGTCTCCGAGAACTGAGGTAGCAAGCTTTTTTGAAGCATATCTTTTGCATCTGCAAGTTTGCCGTCCAGAGCAAGCTTTGCGGAAACGGGGAATATCTTCACGTCAGCGCCCATAGCGTCTTTGAGCACGCCTCTGGAAGAATCTATGGATTCCTTTAAGTCGGCTTCGCAAAAATAGTCTGCCTTGTTCAGCAGAAAGAATATTTTGCTCGAGTACTCCTTCACGTCCTTCAGGAAATCAAGCTCTGCCTTGCTCATAGGCTGATCTACAGACAGAAGGAAGAGGGCTGCGTCCGATTTCGGCAGGTATTGATAGGCCACGTCTGTATTGTGCTGGTAGATGGAACCCACACCCGGCGTATCAATTAGCCGCATGCCGTCTTTCAGATAAGGTGAAGGATAAGTTGTGACTACTTCGCTCACGGTTTTGATATTCTTCGGATTGCCTTTTTCTGTAACGTATTCGGTGAGACTTTCGGGTCTAATTTCCGACACCCTGCCGTCATTGAAAAAGACCTTGATCCTCAGGGCATTCCCGTAGGTCATGATGGTGACGATGGAGGTAAGGGGCACCACAGCAACAGGCAATATGTCCGCACCCAAAAGAGCATTTATAAGGCTTGTCTTTCCCCTCTTGAACTGCCCTACAACAACAAGATTAAAGGCATTCGTCTCTATCTTCTCTCGCAAATCCTCGCACGGACACCCTCGGACACTTTCCATGGTGAGCATTTCGTCGGTGCATCTCAAAAGCTCTTGTTTGAGATGGGAGTACTTCGACATCATTAGCGTATCGCTCCTGGTAACCTCTTCCATCTCCCTTACCACCACTTCGTTTCATAACAAAAACTCCTGCCCTCTGTTTGCTGCAAGAGCAGGAGTCATCAGTCCGTTCCGGATGGTTCACCCCTCAGAGAATTGCCAACTCTGAGCGGGGTTAAAGGCGAACTCCATCGCCTCTATATGCTTAATGGTCAAGCTAGCAGAATATGAACGCCTTGTCAATTCATTCACGGGGTTATCTGAGTCTCCACTAATCAGGAGGTTGCTTGTTTCAAATTCAAACGTAGAAAACGTCGTATATGCGCCGAGAAAGCCTACTACCAGCAATAATTTCCATTGTGGGTTAGCCATGAATTTCTCTGTCAGCAACGTCATAAGTAGCCCGATGAAAAAGCTGCCGCTTACATTGATGACAAATGTACCGAGGGGGAAATTCCGTCCCCACTTCTGGCCTATCCAGGTCGCCAGGAAAAATCGTGTAGCTGCGCCCGGAAATCCGCCTACGCCTATTATAAGATAATTTACCATTTGCAGACTTCCTTACTTCACAATTGTTACGGTGCATGGAGAGTAAGTAGAGACCCTCTTTGACACCGAGCCAAGGAGCCAGCTTTCTATTTTTGACTTTCCTTTCTGCCCCATAATTATCTGGTTGATTTCGTTCTCTTTTGCGTATCGCACGATCTGGTCTGCGGGATGTCCGATGACGATCTCGGTCTTGATCTCGATATTCTTTTGTTTGGCCTTTTCCTTCAATTCCCCGAAGAGCTGTTTGTAATGTTCGGTGGCTGCATCGATTACGGCATCCACCTCCACAATGTCAATGGGTTCAGGCGGCTGGGCGACAGAGAGAACGGTTATTTCGGGTTGAATGTTACAAGTGGCAGCCAGTTTCAAGGCATGGTCAAAAGCTTCGTAGGCTTTCGGAGAGCCATCAAACGCTACTAATATCTTGTTCATTAACCCTCCTTTATTCGATTTCATCGGCCGATACTAAAGGCGCGGCTGCCTCAGAAGGCTTCTCTTTTTTGGGAAGCAAATATTTGGGGAGAAAGAAAGCGTTCGCTATTAGTGTCGGGATAACGGCACTGCCTATAACCGTTGCGATCAAGAGCGAATATTGCGGCTGATCTATTATGCCATGACTTAAACCAAAAAGCGCCGATATTGAGCCGAATGTAAGTCCAGTGGACATCAGCAGCGTCGTATACATGCCTTCCTTTTGAGCATATCTATAAACTTTTGTGGCGGGATAAACGCCAGCAAACTTCGTTGCCATTTTACTCATAAACAGAACGAGTAGCGCCATTGGCGCGGCAATAAGGGCGGGGATGGATACGTAGGAACCGGCCCTGATGAAATAGAAGGGTGTAAGGAGTCCGAAGGTAAGTGTTCGCAGCCTCCTGACGAGTGCGTGATCTTTCCCCACGGTTCCCGCAAGAACCATCCCGATAATATATGCGGGAAGCACCGCCTCACTCCCCGACCATACGGCAAGAAAACCGAGTCCGAACAATAAAAGCAATATGTATTTAGCTTCGAGCTCCGAGGGCCTGCCTCCGTACTTCTTGAAAAAGCGGGGCGTGAGATACGGGAGAATGATAAACACAGCAACACTCACCACAATAAAAACACCTGTTTTCATAGTAAAGGGAGAAAATATCAGCCCAAGGGCAATGACTGTACCAAGGTCATTTATAAAGCAGGCTGCAAGGACGACTTTCCCGAATTGGGTGATATTCAGTCCGAGTTCGAGCATTACAGCATAAACCACCGCGACCGATGTCGTCGAAAGGGCAACGCCGGCAAGCCAGCTCGACTTCACTGACCAGCCTAGCAGATAATAGGCGGCAGCGGTGCAGCCGAGGAAAGGAGCAAAAAAGGCGACAAGTCCGATAACAGTGGTCTCTTTCCATTTGAGCTTGAAAACGTCAGGATCAAGTTCCGCCCCCGCCAGAAAAGTTAAGACAATAGCTCCGGTTCCTGACAAGAATTTAATCCACGATTCGTTAGACCCAAACGTTGTTCCAACAAGCGCCCCGATGACAAGCTGGGCAACGGTTCCTACAACTATTTCAGAAAGCGCCGTCGCAATCCTAAACCAGATGGAGAGAAGCGTTGCAAGAAGAGCAAGACCAAGCCACAGGGCTGCAAGCCCCCAAACATCATAATGCATATGCCGACTCCTTTCCGGGCATTAAAAAACTCCTACCCTCTATCGATTGAGAGTAGGAGTCATCAGCTCCGATGAAACAAGAGCGGTTAGCGGCGAACTCCATCGCCGGCAATTCTTAACAATAATCTATCAGGAATTAACGGAAAATGTCAAAACAAATGTATTTGCATCAAGATATAATTCTCCAGTGATTCTACTAGTATTAAATGCCGCGAATATTAGCAGTTGCATCCCTGAAATGGAAAATCATAAGGCCGGAGCACCCCGGTTTTATGAAGTTGGAGGTGAGTTAAACATTCTCGAAGCGTTTCTACAACCCGAAAACGAAAGCTAATTAGTGACCTGACAAATAACGAGTAGTGGCTGAAACAAAGTGCCATCGATGAAGATCGCGTCGCGAGGATTACTGGATGAAATTGAGATTGGCAGTCTTCTTTAGCGATGCAGAGTATGACCGGAACTATACAGTCAGTGAGAGAACATGCCATACGGTGTAGAAGTCCAACACATGAATGGGTCAAGCATGATCAGACACTCCCTCTTCGAGAGAGTTAACAGTTACTGTTAAGATTCGGCAAGAGTTGCCACTTACGCCACATGGCAACTTGACCGATGTATGAAACAGTTTTTGCAAAATACCAGAGTGGACAGCACTCCCCCGTAGCATAAGTTTGGCCCAAAACCGTCAAACCCTCATCCCACCATCGACCTCCAGAAAACGCCCAGTGAAAAAGTCATCTTTTATGATGAATTGAACGGCCTGTGAAACCTCCTCACTTTCGCCGAGCCTACCCATCGGAACGTTCTGAATGATCTTTTCCAAGATATCCTGCCTGATCGTAGCACACATGTCGGTATTGATGAATCCTGGGGCGATAGCGGCAACTCTTATCCCGAACTTTGAAAGTTCTTTTGCCATCGTAACCGTCATGGCATCTACTCCCCCCTTGGAAGCAGAATAGTTCACCTGTCCCACATTACCGCAGCGGCTTATAGAGGAGATATTGATTATCACTCCGTGTACTCCGTGCTTTACCATCTGGTAGGCCACCTCCCGTGAGAATAAGAATACGCCTGTGAGATTGACATCGAGAACTCTCTGCCAATTTGCAAAAGGGAATTTGGTTATCGCCTCCCCTTTTTTCTTGATAAAGAGTCCGTCTTCCTTTATCCCCGCATTATTGATGAGTACGTCGGGAGGACCATACTCCTGAGTGTAGCCTTCAACGAANNTCAATGCATCGATCTTCTCCTGGTGGAGACACACGGCATAAGGTTTGGCGCCGAGAGTCTTCAAGTCTAATGAGTATTGACGCCCCATTCCTCTTGCACCGCCAGTAATGATTATGTTTTTTCCTACGATGTCCATAGCGCTTCCCCCTTCGGTGGAATGTTGCGAAACAAAAATAACGGGGTCCGCCGAGCCCCGGCAGCGAACTTCGCACGTTTATACTATTTCAGGAAACATCTCTGCGGGTGACCTCTACGTTTGGGTCTACAAACTATTTGGACTTAAGCGATTGGCCGTCGTTCAAAATGCCGACCGCCACGGTGTCGATCACCACCGCTTCATGAGCATGTCGATCGCAACTTCACTGAAGTAGTTGCATCTATTTGCATCATCACAAGTAACGGCTATCAGGGGTGCCTGCTTCGGACCGTCGTCTGCCACTTGCTCCGCAAAGCCGGAATTTGTGGCAGCCATTGTCANNCACATCTGCATGTTTGTCCCTCATTTTTTTTGCAGCCGCCTGGATCGATTCCATAGGCTGAATAGTAACGATGTCCCTATGCATCAGCTGACTTGCTATCATGATTTGTCCTCCCTGGGCCAATCTCTTGGCCAAAATAGATCCGACTTTTCCATTCACCTCCTTTTTGGCTTCATCGGGATTAATAATTAAGAATTTACTTTACATACTAATTCTATTCTCAAGTCAGAGGCTTGTCATTGATATTTGTCAAGGGATGTATGCATAAATATCAAGGAGTTAAGATTTTTTCAACCGGATAATACTGAGACTTGGGATGGATCAGTATCGGGGAGACAAAAGGGGCTGAACAGGATTTACAACCCACATCCTTGCTTGAGCCTTTGAGTATCGTTGACAATCAACGAACCCTTGTCTCTCGTGATGATCTTTTCTTCTTCCAGTTTATTGAGCAGCCGGCAAAGATGTTCGGGAGTGATGGCAATCATCTGTGCCATCTCGAGATGTTTCAAAGGCACTTGGATTTTGACCCGCTGATGGAGGTCGGAAGACCGCTGCACTTCGGCCGTAATTTCATAGAGCAGCTGCTTCAACCGATCAATAGCCGGCAAACAGCCGAGGCAGACAAGAGTCTCACTCTGCTTGTAGTACTCCCGGCTGAGCATGACAAGCATTTGAAAGGAAAAGTTTGGGTCTGTCGATAACATGTTGACGAAGGTCTCAGCAGATACGCTTCGCAGGGAGCAGTGCGTCAACGTGGTTGCCGTGAATGAGTACGCTTTTCCGAGTAGCACCGCCGGGGCCCCTATTATCCAATGTTGACGGCGAAGACCGGCGATTACTTCACGCCCCGTGTCGACTATCCGCGATAGCTTCAGGAGTCCGCTTTCCACAAGAAAGACGGCCTTTGCCGGGGTATCCTGCCTGAGTATCTCGGTACATGGGAGATATGTCCGGGAAGGTCCCCAACCCAAGGCATTGGTGTCTGCTTTGCGTCGGAAAAGAATGTCTAAGAAGCCATCGAAAGCGCGCCTGGCCTTCCGAGAAGAGCTTGTCACGATATTTCCCCTTGCCTGCACATTATGCCCCTCCTCTTGCCTCCGGCAACAGTTGGATAAATGTCTCAAGCCTGTCGCTATCCACCATATCTTAGAAACGATTTAAGACTTCCTGTGCTTGTTTTAGTGGCATAATCGTTGAGCCGCGTTATCTACTAATATATTGAGAATTTCATCTATCGCAAATCCGCATGATCGGTTCGATGTTTTCTCCCCAAGCTCTACGAGCTGACAATTCCTTCCTCGTTTAAAATTTTAGCGATTCTCACCTCCCTCTCCTCCGCAAGCAAGCCTTCAAAAACAACAAGGCCGAACTACCCAAGGAATTTCTCCTTCGGTAGCTCGGCCATCTTCCAAAAGATCCGCCGCTTTCCGTCCCCCTCTCACGAAGGGTTTGATCTTATCGGGAGAGATTTTATTTATCATGTACCAGAGAAATTTACCTTGTCAACTTGATGTTTCAAGTATTATTATGTCTACGAATTGTAATTTATGACTAACATTACAAGGATTTCCTAACAACGTTGATTAACACTTGTAGCTTCATTGTTTTGACCACCTGGTAAGGTGAGACTTTCAGGATGCAACTGAGTTCGGCTTACTTGATCCTGCTGATGTGTGGATTAAGACTCGCAAAGTTGACTTGGCGGCAAATGTGTTTAGTTCTTCGAAACTTTAGGGGTATGCCAACCAGAGCCAAGTGCATAAACGCCTGGCCCGCGTAGTTGCTTACTCGAATAAGAAATACTATTTTAAAAAGATCTCCCATGTGGGACATTTATAAATTATCCCTATAAAGCCATAAAGAACTAAAATTAGAACTTTAGAGCAAGTGAAACTACACTATAGCCAACTTAGGTAGATATGAAAAAAGTACTGGTAGTGGATGACGAAGAGTTTCCAAGGATGCTCCTCAGAGAAGCTCTCGAAAGAAAAGGGCTTGAGGTGCTCGAGGCTGATGATGGGGATACCGCGGTAGAGATAATCTACAGCCATCCCGATACAGAACTTCTTATTTTAGACCTTAAGATGCCCCGAATGAACGGCAAAGACACGTTCAGGGCAATCCGTGCATTAAACCCGGGGATTAAATGCTTCATCTGTTCCTCAGCTATTACCCAAGAGGATGTTGAAGTGTTTTCTGCCGTGGGCGTGAAGACCTTTCTTGAAAAGCCTTACCTTCTTGAAGATCTTTATAGGGCAATTAACAGCCTTACTGATTCACCACCAGAACCTGATGCGTGCAGCTTGAAAAAGTTTAAAGCCATAGAGGAATGTGAAAATGAGCGGAGACAAGTTAAAAGAGAGCCCCTTGAGAAGGCTATCGATGTTTCCGTGAATATCCTCGAATTCAAAGGGTCAAGAAAGTTGGACCTCAAGGCCGCTACCTGTGACATAAGCAATATGGGACTGGGTATTAAGATCGACTATCCGTTGGAGCCTGGGAATGTTCTTTATTTTAACAATGAGATTGGAGGACATACTCGAGGTGTTGTAAAATGGATCGTGAAACATGAACATTCATATAAAACAGGGATAGAGTGGTTCCATTATCTTTAAATTTAAGTACTAAGCCCCTATCCCAGGGGGATAGGGCGGATTTGGGTTGCTTTAGATGATGGGATTTCTCATGTTGTGAGTAGTTCACTTCGCTGAAATACAGTGCGCGAAATACAGCCACTAAGTCGCATCCCTCATCGGGCGAATGACTTACGATTTCTTCTAAACGGAAGCAACTCTCCGAGAAAGCGTTTTGCCTTTTGAGTCTTCAGGTCATTCCGCATGTGTTCAGAGCGAAACATCTACCAGAAGCAGTTCGGCTTGGCCATCAGTGGACATATGTATATCCATAGCTCCCATAACCTGAGCTGCTCCAAGAAGAGAGATTCTGTTGCCGTTGGCCTCCACGGAATCTCCTTCCAGCACATGTATATATGCTCCACGACCTGCTTTCGATGAATGCTCCACGCTATGCCCTCTTTGGAGAAAGCACGAATACACCCGCGCATCAGAATGAATGGGGAGTGCGCCCTGGTGCTCATTCGAGACAAGCGGGAGGAGAGTGTTTGTCCTTTCTTTTTTCTCTACTGCCTTTTGCTCTACAGAAGGGGTCAGGTCTCTTTCAGAGGGAATGAACCACATCTGGATGAATCGCATCGGCACATCGGACCTGTTGTTGATCTCCGAGTGCAACATGCCCTTTCCCACCGTAGTATGTTGTACCCATCCTTTTTTAAGGACACCGCCTTTGCCGTGCTGGTCGGCGTGGCGAAATTCTCCTTCCGCACAATAGGTGACGACCTCAATGTCATAATGGGGATGAAGCGGCCAGACAGCACCAGGTGAGAGAGTGTCGTCATTGAAAACTCGCAGGGGCCCAAATTGCGTGTGTTCCGGGTCGTAGTAGTCATCAAAGGAGAAATGCCAGCGGCCCTGGAAGGTGCCATTCACTATTTCTCCCCTGATCTGATAAATACTTTCCGGCTCGCGGATAATTATCTGAGGTTTTGCTGCGGCTGTACCATGATTTGACATGTTTATGCTCCTTCTCTCATTGTGATCCGTTACGCGCGGTTCATGCCTCTAATGCGACACACTGCTGAAAATCGTTAAGTATTCCATCTCCCAAATGAATACTTGTTGTTGCTACTCCACAGACTGGCAAAGCTGAGGGATGAGATTTTCTTGATGAACATTTTGATCTCAGCGGCTGCCAGAGTGTTGCGGTTCAGTGCCGGAAAGCAATCACGATCTTTCCCTTGGCTGTCCCATTGTCCACCTCCCGATAAGCCTCGACCGCCTCTTCCAGGGAGCAAGTTCTCGCAATGCCAGGAGGAGTGAGCAGACCCTGTTCAAAAGCGGGCCGGAGACCGTCCAGAATATCGCCTGAAGCGGCTACATCCAGTCCGAGAGTGTCGACGCCGTAGAACGTAAGCTGCCTGTGGTAGAAGTCAATTAAATCGAAACTCACCCTCCTATCGCCCACTGACGTGATGTTCACCTGTCGCCCGCCTAGTCCCAACGAATTAAGTGCGACCTCAAAGAGTGGGCCGCCGACGCAGTCAAATGCGACATCCACGCCTTTCTGCTATCGAAAAGGTGCGC
>DMNE01000470.1 GCA_003453735.1 Nitrospiraceae bacterium
ACACCGAGCCCCTGTCGTAGCAGCACCTGATGCCACCGTCGCTCCTGGTGGCGTAGGCTTAGCGTCAAACCAGGGACGGGCATCGGCTGAGACAAACCCGTCTGCGAACAGCGTCCCCCAAACCGGAACACGTGGCGGAAAGAGCACGTCTGGAGGTAATATGTACGCGAACAGTGGCGCCCAGACTATCAGCCGACCTATGCCGCAAATCCCGGACGACCTGCGGGAGGGGACATTCAATTCCGCCGCTTTGGCGCGGTTCCATGTTGCGGCTGATGGGAGCGCACAGGTGGAACTTGCCAAGCCAACGTCGAATCCCCGTCTTAATCGTATTTNNGCCGGTGGCCTCGACAGAAGAGATTGTCATCAAGATTGAGGTCAAGTAACCGTTTTCATTTTGATAAGCTTGCCTCTCGCTTGTGCTGAGGATTATTGCGGGTACTCCGCGCGACGACAGATTTTACCAGTGACGGTTACGAATGGAAAAGCACGCTCGCGATCTAAACCTGCTTAGTTCGTAACGAAGGATAACGACTGTCCTATACCGTCAACATTTCTAGCAGAAAATGTGAATATTTGTCCTCTCGCCATTTTGCGTATTTGTGGCTGAAAAAGTAACATAGTTGCGTAGTCAAGTTTGTGCGTTTCCGAAAGAAATCAATTGGTGTCTTAAATGCTCAGACATATTCTTCTATATCGACATCAAATTATCTTTCTCCTTCATTTTAATAGGCTATTCTCATAGTGCTTCGTGTGGGGAACAGTGCCAGGTTGATTGGTTTCAGCGGCAAAAACCTGTGCAGGGAAAAAGCAGCATAAAGATACCCAAAATTATACATCTCATGTTCGAAACCCCCTTTCAAGCGAGAAAACGTGCTATTGTCTCCTCAATGATGTAACAATTGTTCAAAATAGGGGCAGAGCTAATCAGCCCCACCCCTATCCGTAACCATTTACTTGGAACTCGCCGCTGGCATTTTGGAAAGTAAATCTATAACCTTCATAGATGCTTCGGCATGCTGATGAGACATGCCCATCATAGGTGACTTATCCGGTGTCATCCCTTTCGCATGCATTTCCATCATCTCTTTACTTCCCATCATACCGGTGACCATAGACTTGGCATCTTTCATCATCTCTTTTCCGTGCTCAATGGACAGTTTGTCGATATCTCCTGCCATACCCATTTCGCCCAGCATGATTAAATTGGCACCGTCCGCAGCCATCACAAGCGCATGGTTAATCATGGTATGCATATGATGCATTTCCATCATATCGGGTGATGACATGTCTTCCATGGACATTTTTTCAAGTATGTCTGTGACTTTCAGCATAGCTTCGCCCAGTTGATGGGTATAGTCCATCACAGTGTCCTTGGCATGCTTCTTCATCATGGCCATCATCTCGGGGCCACTTAAAACACGAGTGATCAGATCCTTGCCCTCCTTTATCATGTGCTGACCGTGCTGAAGAGTCTCTGCGTCGACCCCTGGAGCCATCTTCATCTCGGCAAG
Organism: Nitrospiraceae bacterium; assembly: GCA_003453735.1. Classification (GTDB taxonomy): domain Bacteria; phylum Nitrospirota; class Thermodesulfovibrionia; order Thermodesulfovibrionales; family UBA9159; genus UBA9159. The sequence goes on from DMNE01000470.1 coordinate 1,515, forward strand.
CATCACCATGTTGGAGCCCTCTGCTACCATCGATAGGCCATGATTCATGAGAATATGCATGTGATGCATCTCCATGGCAGCACTTCCTCCATGCATATGCTTCATCTCTTCGGCATAACCATGGCCGGAAATTGCAACAGACAGAGAGACCACTAACGCTAAACACGCGGAAAACCTCACTTTACTTCTCATAGTAATACCTCCTCTTATGATATGAAGACCTCTTTGGTAATACCATAGCCCCTCATTCCCACCGCTATCTGAATCAGATAGGGCATCTCCCGAACAGTACCTCCTTCCTGGAGAGAATGGCGTAAAACCCCCTCTCGCACATCCTAACCTGCCATCTTCTCTCCGTCAATCATCAATCTTTCTCTGAGTCTCAAAGCAGACAGCCCTCATCTCTTTCCTCGGCAGATGAAACGTCTATAACTAATACTAAAGCAGACTTCAAATGAATACATTGATTGCAAGAGAGGGAGCTTTTTTGGCGCCCTCCGCGATGCACGTCTTCAGAATACATAACGCACGCCTATAGAAGTTGTGTAGTATGGCGCAAGTTGTATTCCATTCAAATTCTGATATATGGGCAGTTGGAAGAAGCCATACACCGAAAATCGATTGCTGACTGAGACGTTGACACCCGGACTAAGATACAATAATACTCCACCGGTATTGTATATATCAGCATTCGCACCGGAATCGCGCTCAGCAGCGCGGTAGTTAATCTGAAACTGAGGGGAAAAACCAGAAAAGCCCAAGTAGCGCAAACCTACGTTGAGGCTGATGCTGTCGCCTGGCCTGTACTGATCTGTTGAATAGAGCGGTGCCTGGCCAAGCACCTGGGCAAAGTAACCCCAGTTATAATTCTTCAAGACATTAGTATAATATGCACCAGCTATTACATCGGTTGTGCCAGTCCCCGGCTGCAAGCCGCGGTCAATAGGAACCGGGCCAGGTGCGGTCGGGTCAGTCGATGACCCTTGTGAAGTGTAGTTGCCGGTTGGCAGCTTGATTCCAAAAAGAGCACCAAGGTTATCGCACCCCGGGAAAAAACCTTGATAGCGCCCCAGTATCTTTATATCGCCAAGACTATCAGTGTGTGAGGAATATTGCCCCCCGCCAGGGCCCCCAACGATGCCGTTCGACTCTGTTCCGAGTGTGCTATGGACTCGGTCAATAAAGGGGATTTGAATATTGACTCCCCAGTCGGGGGTGGTGCTGTAATCGATACCCAGTGTAAAGTAATTGTTTATGGTGTATTGTTCTACTTCTGCAGGCATGCCGTTGTTTAGGACCTTGCTGGCGGCAACGGGCGTAATAGTTCCAGTCCCGGTACGTAGCTGATCCTGATTCAGAAAGTCCCAGCGCAAATCCACCCTTATCCCCGGGGTATAAGCAAACTGCAGGTTTTCCCAATCCTGACTCAATGTGCAACCACAACTTGCACAGGCCCTGGCATCCACTGAAGTCATTAATCCGATGATAACAGCAAGACCAAGCACGGGCGCACCATGAAGTACTTGCCGCAGAAACTTCTCCCGAATGACTCGTAGAACGGAAATGCTTTTTGCTCGCATGGTGAACCCTCGATCGTTCGAAAAAATAAGGAGCCGAGATAAGCTGATTGTCCGCCCCCAAAATGCCGCTAACCCATTGGTACTATTTTTCATTTTCTTCTTCCTCTTATAAAAGAATTATCATTCTGACAGTTGGCTCAGCTTCAGAGTCATCTTTCAATGATTTTTGAAGCAGTGCCGAGTTTAAAGTGGAGAAAAGTCTAATTAGAGAAGACTTTTCTCATACAGGCGTTAGGCCTATATTTCCAGGGAACCCTGGACTCGTTCGGAACTGAGGTCAGACTTTTGGCGGCCGCTCTAACTGAAGGGAAAACTCGGATGGCGCAAAAAGCGGCTTCACCGTCTCAAGAAATGCCGCGGACTCAAGCGGAATGGGTTTGCAGAAACATTCATGCAGGGAAGGAGTATCAGCGTTCACAGGCACAAGAAATCCTGATGTATTGCAGACGTTAAGAGTGACAAGCAATGGTCCGCTCCCTGCCTTTGTGTGTGACGGCGTAATCGTCATAGATGAAAAGAGGAGCGAACTCATGCAGACAAGAACAACAACTGAAGCCCGTTTCATTGCACTTAATATACCAAAGGCGTTTTCTGCTGTCAACATAAAGGTGGGCTTAACAGCAATGCCGCGACGGGAGCAAAATAACCAATAAGAAAGGATCGTTTGGGATATTTAGGCACATAGCATTTTCGCTATTAGATTTTTATGCCTGTTCGAAGGCATTTTAGTCGGTCAAAAGGGCTATTTTCTGTAAAATGGTGAATGGTCCCCCGTGCCCCAGGGATTAATCGCTTTATGGGGGGAAAGGGAAAGCACAGAGAATTTGGCTCCAACCCGACAGACAGATCATGGAGGAGAAGTGCCACTTGTTTGGCCGTAGATTTCGGCGGCGATCATGCAGGCAAAGTATTTTTTCGTATGCGCCTTGCGGATAACTGCTTTGAGATTCAAATGTATGAATGCCTCAAAGAGATTATAA
>DMNE01000363.1 GCA_003453735.1 Nitrospiraceae bacterium
CATGTAGGGGAGGGTCCCTTTGGATGTCATTTTTCAGCTGCATTCCCCACCTGGTTTTTCAGGGTCATTCCCCAGGTGCAACATCCTATCCTTGATTGTTTATCATATCTGACTGAGCATAATCAACCCTACGCTCTTCTCTTCCCTTGAGGCATCTTTTTTCTCCTATAGCTTTCCCCATCAATAATCAACTGANNGAGTTTGCCATGATCGGATCGTTGAAGAGCGCCATCCATTCCTGCACATCTCTGTTGCTTGTCATCACGGTTGACGCCCTTCCATAGCGTTCTATGATGACTTCGTAGAAATCTCCAGCCTGCTGGTCAGTAAGTTTCTGAAGGCCGAAGTCATCTATGAGGAGGAGATCAGGGCTGATTAATTTCACCAGTTCCCTTTCATAGGAGTTATCTGCCCTGCTCTGCAGGAGCTTCTTGAACAAGGTGCTCGCCCTGAGCATGAGGACCTTGTGGCCGCCTCTGCAGGCGCTGTGGCCGAGGGCATTAGCGATAAAGGTCTTTCCCACGCCTACAGGGCCGCAGATGAGCACGTTTTCATGCCTCGTGATGAACTCAAGGCTGAAGAGGTCCCTAAGCTTATCTCTGTCGACGGTGACCGCAGCGTCCCAATCGAATCTCTCGAACGTTTGGTCAATGTCCACCGACGCGCTGTTGAGCCTTCTCTCTACTGCGGTATTCTCTCTGCGCTGAATCTCATCGTTCAGCACGAGTTCGAGAAACTCCGCATAGGGGAGCTTTGTCCCCTTAGCATAAGCTACTCTGTCGGGAAGGGTAGCCAACAGCCCCGAGAGCCGCAAGCGTTTGAGTGTCTGTTTCAGTTCATTCGTTATTCCCATGCTTTTCTTGTTCCTCCTTTTTCTGTTTGAAATACTCTGCCGGTCGTCCAAAACGTGCCGGCACTACAACTCCTTTTTCTTTCTCACCTCCTTTCTCGTGCGCCTCTTTTGCAAAGGCCTGCTTGACGATACCCTCCAGCCTGAAGACATCAATAAGGCTGAAGGACAGCGCCCGGCTACAAGCCTGCTCGCTTCGCGCTGCTCCGTATTTTTCTGAAAGCCGTAGAAGCTTCTGTGCTTGTCTCAGCTTGCTCCACGGGAAGTCCCCTGAAAGCAGTTCTTCCATGTATTTGCCGCACTGAGGGCCAACCTCCTTCGCCTTTTTGATATAGTAATCACAGTTCCTCATCGCATAGGCTGTCTTGTGCTTTGGGTAATCCTCATAATCGGTAGATCGCCTGCCTCCAGACATAACAGGATGGGTCTTGATCACCTCTCCTCGGTAATACATGCGCGTCAGTTTGCTGTCAGCACGGATGTCCACCTTTTTGCCGATGTATTGCGTCGGCATCGAATAGATACCATTGTTGAAGCAGACATGATGATCAGGGTGAATTGTAGCCGAGCCCCATTTCGGGACGTCAAAGCGTTCCCCTGCCAGAGACAGCAGAAGGGCCTTCTCCTGCTCTTCAAAGACTATCCTGGGCCTCTTCCTCGTCGTGCCGTGAATCCTCATCCCCGCCGTACTCAAGCACCATTTGACGGCCTCTCTCTGAACATGCTCACGGTCGATGAATGCTTCCCCTTTGAAGAAATTTTCGCGGACATACGGTATCTGTCGTTCCACGGTAGCCTTCCCCTGAGGATGACGTGCAACGGTTGGATCGATAATGAAGCCTCGATACTGTGAATACTCAAGGAACGTGTGCGTGAATATCGGCTCATAGCGGTTCGACTTTACCACGGCTGTCTTCATGTTATCGATCACCAGGCGTCTGCTGACACCGCCGAAGAATTCCCATGCATCTTCGATCCCCCCAATGAGCGCAGGGAGATCCTGCTTGTGCGTAACCGATACATACTGATACCGGCTGAATACGAGNNGACATACGAGCGTGACGACGAGGGCGTAGAGCGCTCTCATCTTATTAACAGCCTTGTCAAAAAGATATCCCAGCCTACCGAAATCGACTTCTGCCACCTCGCCAGGCTCCGTCTCGGCCATCCGCACGGTATCCTGTTTACCGCCAAACCCTATCTGCTCTTGCGCAAAGCGATACAGCGAGCTGTAGCTCGCCTCCACCCCGATACGCAACAGCTTGATGTGAACTTTCGCCAAGGTCAGTTTGTCACGATCAAGCCATTCGGTAATGCTTTCCTTATGCGGCAGCAGTATGCTGTCCCTGGTATTCCCGTCTCCGCCCTCGTCATTGCCATGAATTTCCCTGAAAACCTCGTATGCGATCTCCTCAATGGTTGTGTCCGATTCCTTCGCGAGGCTCTTCCCGTCGGCGATCCGGATATACTTGCGAACAGTCTTGCGGTCCATTCCCGTAGACCGCGCTATAGCACTGATGTTGTCTCCGGCCGCTTGCCTTCTCAAAACATCCACAATCTCAATCACTGTGTACTCCTTGTCTGACATACTACCTCCTCTATTTCTTCTTAAGAGATAGTATGACTGTTATCAAGATTGTTGCACCTGATTGCCACATATAAGATGGGGAATGCCCTGAAAAAGGGTGGGGAATGCTCTTGAAAAACTAACCCCTCAAAGTGGGGAATGCTCCTGAAAAATCACAAACGAAACATGACATTTTGAAGGATTGCCCTGAAATGTTGAATCATAAAAAATCGGTTAACAACTCCTTCAAAGGTTCTATGAATTTATCATATTTTTGCCAGCAACCGCATGAACTAGTGTCCTGTTACTAACAGTTCTTTACATTT
>DMNE01000258.1 GCA_003453735.1 Nitrospiraceae bacterium
ACCTCACACACCCTGATACCGGCATCAAACGCTCTTGCCCTGATTATCGTCTGTATTTGTGTGTATGCCAGAGCTGACAGCATGCGGGCATATTGGGGGTTTTGCCCCTCAAGCGCTGACTTCTTCTTTCGGAAATCCAGCTCCTCAATGACAATCGGCTTTCCTTTCTCAACAGCAAAAGCAATAACCACCTTTACCGCTTCNNGCCGAAACGGTCGGTTTCGGTAACCGCCAGATGGTAAGTGTCCGGCCTTGTGCTGCTAAGGCGGCTTCCACATACTCAAAACCAAACCTCATGAGCCTGTCCCGGTGCTCCACGATCACTGTATGAACTTTGGGATTACGCAGTATCTTAAGCATCGCTCGACGATGCCCGTTTAACCCGAAACCGATTTCTTTTACTACCTCTATTACCGCCAGGCGCCGGGACGCTGCAAATTCGCTCAGACGGGCTACCTGCCGGTCAAGATCAGCCTTCTCATCAGTGCTTGATACTCTTGCATACAATACCGCGCCTCCCTCTATAGAAGAGACGGGCGGATGCACTATCACTGTCCCAGTCGGCAGCTGCTCCACAGGTATCGGCAACGGCCCCAGCTTCCACATACGCCACGCCGATTTGTATGATATTCCCTGCTTTTGCCCATACGATTAGCTTCACGTCTATATACTACTATATTTGCTTATCAAAGTCCTTTTCCCGGCTAGGTACGGGGCAAAATCCGCCAAATGTCCTGGCACACTCGGAAAGTTTGGCTTCTTCCGTAGCCGACACTGTCGTTTTCTTGCCACATGGCAATGGTTCTCTTGGAATTAGACAGTGCGCGGGAATCCAATCGAGGACGGTTACGTGTACTCAACAAAGTTATGCTTTCATCGTTGCTAGTGGAGGGGCGNNGGCTGGTAGTCATAACTACCAGCGCAATTACCCCGCGCGCCCATTTCACTTTACTGCTTCGATCTCATGATAAAACCATCGGGGTTTGACGACCTTCTTGATGATCCTTTGCTCACGGGCAGTAGAGGATCGTCCATCGGACTTGACACTCTGTCCGCTTGAGCTGCAGACGAAGAACTCCACGAAGGCAAACACAAGCGTCGTTTCGATGACAGAGAGGGCATACCTTTTGAGCGGCTTGATCTTCAAGATATTAATAGATGACAGGAAAGGTATGCTTTTCGTGAATTCCCTGAACTTGGTGACCACGGTCTTATGAGTCGTGATACCCACGCACCTTTAAATGAGGGGCGGGAGGCGGGGAGGCGGTCCCATAGTTCACAACAGTAGAGAATAATGATATAGTCTGTAGTATGATAGATACGACGCAACATTCACCGCGATTGGGGGAAACATAAGCTCGTCGAAGAATCGATCAACCCAGGGCAACTGGCGCGGCACGATGCATGAGGTGATCTTCGGCCATGAGACCTTTGCGGGAAGACTCTTCGATGTTGTCCTCATAATCTGCATTATCTTGAGCGTTGTCGTCGTCATGCTCGACAGCGTGCCCCCCATCAGGGATGCCATCACACACTATCTCAGCGCAATAGAATGGGTCTTCACAGTTCTTTTTACCATCGAGTACGTACTGCGTATCATCTGCGCCAGGAACACCTTCCGCTACGTCACAAGTTTCTACGGCGTCATCGACCTTCTGTCGACAGTGCCAACATACCTCAACCTCCTTTTTGCCGGAACCGGTTACCTGCTGGTCATACGCACACTGAGAATACTCCGCATTTTCCGCATCCTGAAGCTCATGGTCTACTCTCGCGAAGCCGACCTCCTCGCCAATTCGATATGGGCGAGCCGCCGCCGCATCACCGTCTTCTTCAGTGCAGTCCTAGTCCTGGTTGTGCTCTTTGGTTCTGTTATGTATCTCATCGAGGGCGAAGAAAACGGGTTCAATAGCATCCCGCACAGCATCTACTGGGCCATAGTAACCCTGACGACAGTGGGCTATGGCGATATAACCCCGAAGACAGTTCCCGGCAGGGTGATAGCGTCAGTCGTGATGCTTCTTGGTTACAGCATCATAGCCATACCGACCGGTATCGTGACGGTCGAGATGGCCAGAACTGTCCTCAGGAGAACCGATGCCACCCGCTGCCCAGGGTGCGGCCACGGAGATCATGATGTTGACGCACGTTTCTGCAAACTCTGCGGCACTCGGCTAGGCGACTAAGTCGGGGTGCATGCTTGCTGACATACCTTAGGGCTTTAACACGATCCTTTCTCAAAATCCTGTTCCACTTCATCAACATGCAAAGCCCATTGTTTGTGGGGTTACGACATGAGAAAGGCAATCGGCTTTCGATCGTTGTCTGATCCATTAATGAAAATGAAAATCGGCAAGGTGCTTTCTATTTTGTTTTTTTGAGGATGGAGATCTCGCACCGATATATGAGGCCAGAGCAAAGAAAAAGATCACTGCAAAGAAATGTTCTACCCACTCGCATCAAGAGGGTTCGCTGAAAGATGCATTCCCCTACTCTTTTCCTCCAAACAAAATCTGTTCTGCTGAGTTTCCTTTCCTGGAACTGGTCAAGAAAAGAAACTAAACATCTCAGCGCAGAATCCGTACCTACTTCAGTTTCACCATTTCCACAGCGTGCTTGGCAGAGCCGGGACCGGCTTCGATGTAGACATTATATACAGCATGAACACCGAGCGTTTCCAGTTCATCTGCGTCGTCCTCAAGTTTGGCCGTTGCTACAACCATACCGGGATAACGGCTGCTGAGTATGTGCCGGGCCGCGTATATGTTGGCCGCACGTTCTGCCATGGCAAGAATCACTAGACTAGACTATCGCGCCAAGCTAAGCTTGGGAAAGGAGGATTCAAGCACGAGAAGATGAAACCTTTCAAAGAAATCTTGCTGGTGAAAGTCCAACCCGGTCAAAGTCCTAGCGGGCAGACCGGCAGCGAGTCTTGCCATTGGGTCGGGTGACTGGCCTGGTGCGAAGCGTAGACAGCGAGAACATGGGCCGTGAGGAATTCAGCTCCGAAATCGTTTGTCGTTGTGGAAGCCGACGCCTTTAGCCTGGCGGAAGGCAGCATCTGTCGGACCGATACTGCGAGGTCTGGAGGAGCCACCGGAGTCCCTAGCCCAGGGCACGTGTTCAGAAGGATTCCCCAGGAACTTGGGGAGCGCCGAAATAAACCGGCATAGGGTAGGGGATGAAATAACTCCTGAGCTAAACTCCCGGCTATGCCGGGGAGGATAAAAATATGCTGTGGTATTTGAAAAAGAAAGCTCCTAACTTTAGGATAGCGGCTGAAATGTTTCAGTGGCTAAACCTGAGGAAACGAGCTACAGATGAAAGGAAGGTTAGCACATACGGTATGGGAATGTAAATGTCATGTGGTGTGGGTACCGAAGAGGCATCGCAAGGTAGTATTCGGAAAGCTTCGAAAGGAAGTAGGGACAATATTGCGGAGGTTATGCGAGTATAAGGGCATAGAGCTGATAGAAGGTAACACCTGTATCGATCATATTCACATGTGCCTATC
>DMNE01000069.1:0-354 GCA_003453735.1 Nitrospiraceae bacterium
TGTCGGTGCAATGATCGGACTCGCGTTGTCGGCTAAAGTCGTGAATATTGCTTTAGGCATTACAATTCTTGGTATTGTTGCAATCATGCTTAAAGCAAGAAAATCCGAGTATCCTGATGTCAAACAGGCTGACAATCTTTCAACTGCACTGAGGATAAGCGGTGTTTATCATGAAGTATCAACAGGACAGGACATTAANNCGTTATGGCCGGCATGTTCGGCCTTGGTGCGGGATGGGCAAATGTGCCGGTTTTGAACCTGCTTATGGGTGCACCTTTGAAGGTTTCAGTTGCAACAAGCAAATTCCTGCTTGCGATTACAGATACGTCTGCAGCATGGATATATATTAACAAC
>DMNE01000069.1:379-572 GCA_003453735.1 Nitrospiraceae bacterium
TCGGAATAATGCTCGGTTCGTTAGCAGGTGTGAAATTTCTTGCAAAGGGAAAGCCTACAGCGATCCGGTACATGGTTATAGGATTGCTTCTGTTCTCAGGCTTACGGGCGTTATTAAAAGGTCTCGCTATCTGGAACTAATTAAGGAGGAACATTATGAATAAATTAAAGGCAACAGAAGAACAGATAGCATA
>DMNE01000069.1:593-14827 GCA_003453735.1 Nitrospiraceae bacterium
TTCCAAAATACTGGAGCATGCCTGTAAAGCAATATCTCAAGGCAACGGGTATTCATACCGGGTGGTCATGGCTCGGAATGGTTGGTAAGGGAGATTTCCTTAATTTCCTCGGCATAGCGTTTCTTGCAGGTCTCACAATAGTTTGTTTTATAAGGATAATACCAATATTGTTCAGAAAGAAAGACATTGTATACTTCATAATTGCGATAATCGAAGTCCTTGTTTTAGTGCTTGCTGCTTCAGGAATTCTAAAAGCAGGTGGACATTAGTCGTCAGTAGAAAAAACAGTTGTTCAATGCTCGGATTTAAAGTTGCCACATACGGCTCCCAATATGCCTTAGAAGCTATACACGAGGCTTTAATTCTCGCAACAAGCGGAGGTGCGCACTAATCATGTACGAAACAATATTAGTAGGTTTTGACGAATCTTTATCAAGCAAGGCAGCAGTAATCGAAGCCTCTAACTGGGTAAAAAAACATGGTGGAAAAATAATCCTTGTTCATGCAGTTTTTTTTAATACGGAGGAGTTCGGCTTCGCTCCTGAGCAACAGGAAAAACGTTTTAAGACCGGTGAAAAGGCCTGTATTCAGACAATAGACATGATCACTTCCGAATTTGGTATCGATGCACAATACCTGCTCTGTGAAGGTGAATCTCCTGATGTAATCATTGATGTAGCAAAGGGGAAAAAGGCAGACCTGATCGTTCTTGGTACTTTTGGGCGAAAAGGCCTGAGACGGCTGCTTATGGGGAGCGTTATCTCCGATGTAATAGGCAAATCACCGATCGATGTGCTTGTTGTAAAAACGCCCTGCAATAAATGTACGGGACAATACAAGTCTATCCTTGTTCCCTTTGATGGTTCTGAATTCAGCAAGAAGGCGGTTGCTCGTGCGTGTGAACTGTCAAAGATTGACGGCAGCAGCATAACCGCCCTGTACGTTATTCCACAATATGAAGAGATGGTGGAGTTCTTCAGCACTAGCTCAATAAAGAAACGTCTGTATCAGGAAGCAGACAAAATAATCAACGCCGCAGTAAGTCTTGCCTCGAGTCAGGGTATAACAATTCAAAAAGAAATCGTTCAAGGTCACTCAGCGGATAACATCATTGAAGCCACTAAGAAACAGAATAACGATCTGATAATCATTGGCAGTCATGGATATAGTGAGATTGACAAGGCAATAATAGGAAGCACCGCTGAAAGGGTCATCGCAAATGCTTCCTGTCCCGTTTTGGTCGTGAGGTGAATAAACGAAAGGTTTAGAAAAATTCTGATAGAGGTCAACGGTTCAAAAAATGACCTTACTGAAGGGCTGAAGCTTCTCGGCGACGGGAGATACCACCTAATGAAGAAGAGCTCCTTCTCACCGGCATTAAAGATATCGGGGATCTGCTGAGCGGTAACGGAGAAAAAAGTAGGCCGCTCAATTAAAACAGATTGTAAAGACTGAACACACCCAAATCCTTAACCTCATTTTTGCCTCCTGTTGCCCTTCATACAGGAGTCTATTGTGAATAATTTTCGTATGGATTTCTATTTGAGGCAACGATTCCCTTTTGTGCAGATTTTCGATGAGGTAAATTCGTCGCATCCTTGCCCCCTGTCACTTTCCGTATCTCGTTGATTGGTCAATAGATTTTTCACCGAAGTTTTCTCGCCTGTATGTACTTATGTAAAAAGTACTTGACATACCTACCTGTTTCTGCTATCATTAGAGTGATGAGAAAATCAGGAGGTTTAGGCATGAAACACTCTAATGATAAGATTCCAGAATATCTCCTTGAATTGCACGAGTCTCTGCTGCTCGCCCAGCTTCGAGCTGTTCGGCAACTGCGTCCGGACAAGGCGAAGACACGGAAAGTAGCAGCAGCGCTGAAAGGTATGTCTAATATCGATATGACTTTAGACATACTCAGACGCGTACAGCGTCCTCTGCATGTTTCGGAGATCATATCCCAGGTCAAAGCGGTGCACAGCGTAACCCTCGACCGAGAGTCGCTCGTCAGTGCCCTGGTCAAGAAACTGAATCACCTTCAGGGATTTACACGAACAGCACCCAACACCTTTATGCTAACGGTGAAGTGAAGAACATATGTCTTCAATATCCGCAAGGCCTCAAAACCCGAACCTGATCACACCGAGGTGTACAGACTCCTTGGAATCCCCACTGAAATAATGTCACCCAAAAAGTCCTGGACCGTCCAGGAGGAAGACTGTAGTGACTAAAGACTACCGTAACTTATTGATATTACTGGTTTCTGTTCTCAAAAGTGCGGAAGTTTGGTTAGTGTTCTATCTCTATCCCTTCCGTCTCTTCCCTGACCGTGATCGCTATTTTGTAAAGGGCAGTGAGCACCAAAAACCCTACCGCCCAGATTCCCAGAGAGATTAAAATTTCAGGAAGGGTAGGCCAGTATTCAGTTATCCTGTCAAAGGGGTTCGGGATGAATCCGCCTATCACCAAGCCAAATCCTTTGTCAATCCACAAGGAAATAAACACGGAAACGCAGGCGATGGCAAGGAGAGCTTCATTTCTGCGGGAAGCTGGGATGACAAGTAGGACGAGAGAGAGCACGGCGAGTATTGCCGATGCCCACATCAGGGGAACCAGCTTCGCGTATTTTGCTATGCCCGAATAGAGGTAGACAAAGGAACGCATGTGCTCAGGTACTGCGCTATAAAAGGCGGTGAAGAATTCAAGGCAAAGGAAAAATACGTTGGCGACCATTGCATAGGTGACAATCTTTCCGAGAGCCTGGATCGGTTCTCTGCCCGGATCGAACTTGCTCAGTCGTCTCACAAGCAACGCAAGGATGATGAGCAGTGCCGGTCCTCCCGCAAAAGCGGAGGCGAGGAAGCGGGCTGCCATGATGGCGCTCAACCAGAAGTGCCTGCCGGGAAGTCCTGCATAAAGGAAAGCCGTGACCGTGTGGATGCTGAATGCCCACGGAATCGAGAGGTAAATGAGGGGCTTTATCCACGAGGGTGGCTTCACCACTTTGCGATCGGCACTCAAGGTGATCCAGCCAATGAGGATGTTCAGCACGAGGTAGCCGTTCAACACGAGCATATCCCAGAACATAATCGAGTTGGGCGTCGGGTGCAGGATCACGTTGAGAACCCGCGTCGGCTGACCCATGTCCGTAAAAATGAACAGGAGACACATGATCACGGCAGAGACAGCCAGGAATTCTCCCAGGATGACAATTTTCCCGAATTTCTTAAAATCGTGCAGATAAAACGGTATGACGAGCATCACCGCCGAAGCGGCCACACCAACAAGGAAGGTAAACTGTCCTATATACAATCCCCAGGAAACATCCCTGCTCATTCCCGTTATTCCCAGACCGTAATCGAACTGCTTCAGGTAAAAATAGAAACCTACCCCGATAACGGCGAGCAAAAAGAACATCCAAGCCCAGTATCTTCGACTTCCGGTTAACGCTTTTTCAACCATTGTTGCCACCTCCCACGATGTAAAAAACACTAGGCTGTGTTCCGAGCTCCGCTTTGCGCCGGATACTGAAGTGTGAACTGAGAACTTTCCTCACCTCTGAGTTCTCGTCTTGCAGGTCACCAAAAAACATTCCCGGTTCCCCGCCCCTTTCTTTTGCGATCTCCCGGGATGCCTCGACACAGGCCGGGATAAGGCCCTTAGCAATTCTCTCAAAGCATAACGTGCATTTCTCCACGACACCCTTCGTTCTTGTGGGGTATTCCAGATTCTCTTTCTTGATAAAGGGTCGCGGGTCTCTCCAGTTGAAGCTCCTTGCGCCGAATGGACATGCGGCCATACAGAATCTGCACCCGATGCACCTGTGCTGGTCCATCATGACGATTCCGTCTTTCCTCTTGAATGTCGCCTTTGTGGGACATACTCTCACGCAGGGCGGATTATCGCAGTGATTGCAAAGGACGATAAAAGGCAACTCTTTTACGCTCTCTTCGATGTATTCATTTTCCTGCCCAGGGAATACATGCTCATAAGTATCGGACCATATCCATTTAACCTCATCCTTTGGATTTCCGAAATCGGGGACGTTATGAATACTATGACAGGCGTTGATGACCCTGTGGTAGTCCTCCTCGGTCTTGAACTTGCTCATATCAATGGCCATGGCCCATCTCTTCCCTATCAAGGCCTTTTCATCAGTCATAACATGGGAAGCCTCCAGCCTGTCATCTCCGAGCACATTGATGATCGCTGTGCCTCCAAGCCCCAAGACGGTCGAAGCTCCTGCTATCTTTAGGAATTGTCTTCTGTTTATTCTCATGTCGCTTTCTCCTTCGGCGCTATATGGCAGTTCCAGCAGTAGGGTTGCACCGCCATATAAGTATGGCATTCGTCACAGAACTTTTTCTTGTTGGAATGGCAATGCATACAGGTATTTTGAAGGCTGATCGTAAACTGCTTTCCTTCGGAATTCACATAAATCCTCTCGCCGTCACGAACTGCCGCGTCCCTCCAGTTATACAGCAGTTTCATATGTTGCGCTTGCATAAATGCCTTTGACTCTATGCACTTCTTTTCCGCGAGCTTCTGGATTTCAGGGGTATCGATTTTAGGCTCTGGTTTCACATTGGTCTTCCCCAGGTTATAGAGGAAGGGGAATATCATCAGTCCGACAAAGATGACTAAACCGATAAGGATCTTACTTCCGTCATAGATTCTCATTGTTCGGTGCCCTCCTTTCCCGGAAGGGGGTCAAGTCGCATATCAATGGTTCTCTCCTTCTCCCCTTTCATCACCAGGGCGTTGCCGACTAACTCATGAATCCCTGCTACGCCGACACCAGGAACCCAGTACTCCATGGCGGTCGAAAGGGTGGCCCTGTCGATGGCACAGATATTGGCAAGCATATTCACACCATAATGTTCATGGACATGCCTTACGGCATTTGCCCTTGGAAAGCCGCCTCTCAGTCTCAACTCCATATTTTCCGATGCATTCAATCCAGTTCCACTTCCGCAGCAAAAGGTCTTTTCCCTGATCGTGTCTTCATGCATCTCATAGAAATGGTTACAAGTGTTTTTGACAATGTATCGTGGTTCCTCCAAGATTCCCATCCCCCGGGAAGTGTTACAGGAATCATGAAAGGTCACCTTCAGGTGATCGTTCCGGCTCGGGTCGAGTTTCAGTTTGTTATTTTTTATCAGGTCGGCGGTAAATTCGGCGATGTGGACCATCTTTGTGGATTTTGCATTCTCGAATCTTGTCCTGGTTATCGGGGAGACCGGCTCTTCGAGGAAATCTGCCGGTCCGTTCCAGGTATCCATGTACTGATGGATTACCCTCCACATGTGACCGCATTCCCCTCCGAGGATCCACTTTACTCCTAAGCGCTTGGCTTCTGCATAGATTTTAGAGTTCAGTCTTTTTGCCATCTCATTTGTGGTGAAGAAACCGAAGTTTCCACCTTCTGAAGCGTATGTGCTCCAGGTATAGTCAAGTCCAAGCTCGTGGAAGAGCATCAAATAGCCCATAGCGGTGTATGTACCCGGATTTGCAAAGAGATCGCCTGAAGGGGTGACGAAGAGTATCTCAGCGCCTTTCCGGTTAAAGGTGGGATTGATTTTGATGCCCGTTATCGTCTCTATATCATCAAGGAAGAATTCCAAGGTTGATGTTATTGTATGCGGCTCGAGACCCAGATGGTTTCCCTTCATGTAACATGCTGCCACAGGGCCTGCGATCCACCCGATATTCAACCCCAATAGGTTGGTAAGCTCCCTGCCCATCATCGTGATCTCGGCTTGATCGATGCCGTAGGGACAGAAGACCGAGCAGCGGCGGCATTCGGTGCACTGGTAGAAATAATACCACCACTCCTTCAGCACATTAGCCGTAAGGTCTCTTGCCCCCGCAATCTTCCGTAGTATCTGTCCTGCCAGGGTGAAGTTCCCCCTGTATACTGACCTGAGAAGTTCGGCCCTGAGAACCGGCATATTCTTAGGGTCCCCGGTGCCGATGAAGAAATGGCATTTGTCGGCGCAGGCGCCACATCTGACGCAAATGTCCATGAATATCTTGAAAGACCGGTACTTTCCCAGCAGGTCCTTCATCCCTTCCAGGATTATCTTCTCCCAGTTTTCCGGCAGTTTCCAGTCCTCGTCATTCGGTCTCCATTCCCGTGCGTGAGGGAAGCCCACGGTTTCGAGTTCCTTCGCCTTTGCTGCGTGGCAGAACATATGCTCACGTATCTCCACCGGGGTATTCATCCATCCCGTTTTCGGGGGAGTAAAATCTATTTTTGATAGTTCATTCGGTTTTGCAGTAAATTTTGCCATAGTTACTCCTTTTCTACAGGGATTCCAGCCGCTTTCATTTTTTCCCTGAAGTCGTTCTCATACTCTTCATAGGTATGCACTTTTACCGGATAATTCCATGGGTTGACATGCCTCTTCATGCGGCTGTTGTTAGCCATATTCCTCGTCGGGCTGAGGAAGATTCCCCCCATATGCATTAGCTTGCTGAAAGGAAAATAGGCAAGGAGAATACTGACCAGGAACAGATGTATGTAAAAAAGGACACCTATCCCTTCAGGTATCACAGGTGTAAAGCTGATCAATCCCATCGCCAGTTGCTTCACGCCCGTGACATTTACCCTGAAAAAATATCTCATGAGGACACCCGAACCCGCAATGCCCAGGATCAGGAAAAGAGGGAAGTAGTCAGCAGGAAGCGAGATGTAGCGCATCTGCGGTACGAAAACCCTTCTGAGAAAGAGGTAAGTCACCGCCAACAGGATTACCAGATCGGAGAGATAAAGGAGTGGGGTGGCCACCTGGAAAAAACTATCGAGGCCTTCAATCAATTTGATCGAGGAGGGCACCTGCTGGGTAAAGAACCTCAGGTGCCTGACTACGATGATGAGGAATGACCAGTGAAAGGCTAGGCCCGCCAACCAGAGCCATCTGGCCTCTCCGTAAGCAAGCTTCGCTCCTTCGTGCAATTGCGTTTTCAGGTTCCTGAACAGGGAACGGAAAAAGAACACTTCCAAGGCCATGCGCCCGATGACCCCAAGAGTGCTGGACGGGTTGTCCAGTTTGTTTTGCTTGATCCACGGCAGGGATTTCTCCTGTCCGCAGGTGGTCGGAATGCAAAAGGGCACCGGCGAACTTCCCCATTTTAGGATGCGGTATATAAAGCCCCCGATGAACGTGGCGAAGGCAGCATAGGGAATGACCACTCCGAAAAGGTAGTGCAAGTTTGCTGCTTTTATCCCAGCGAAAGCTATCAGAGCAAGGGTTAGCACTACGAAAAAAGCGAATAGAGATCCCATTATTCTTACCTCTTCTTTTTATTCTTAAGTTAACACTAGAGGAGCGTCCATAGGTCTGGTTATTCTCCTTGGACCTCACCCATTAAATTAGCCCTTTGCAAAAGCCGAAAGGTCATATTCTTCACTTCGTTAGCCTTGAGCTCGTAGATCTTCTCCCGGCATTTCATATAGATATCAAAGGCGATGAGAGCAAGGGCGTCTATTCTAGACTCAAGTTCCAGTATCTCGTCGTCGGCGTTGGCCTTAGCGGTCTTCATCTCGTCTCTTATCATTTTTTTCAGGTCAAACATGAAGGCCAGGTCCTGCGAGGGTGTCAAACCCTGAACTGCCCTGATCCTGATAATATCGTCGAGGAACGGAGATATCTCACTAAGGGGTGTGTCCTGCAGAAGTCCTTCGAAGATCTTTTCTAATCCCTGGGAAATCGTATAGCCAACCGGGTTGGTAAACTGTCTTTTTTGATTCTTTAAGAAACCTGATGTTTCGGCAGGATATGTCTCCAATACCTTATCGAACCACCTTTTCAGAATTGTGCCTCTTTTTTCTGAAAGGAGATCCTTAAGCTTCATCTTCACCTCCCCTTCCCCCGAAGTTAAGGACATCTGCACAGCACTTTTTGGCAGAGGGCAAAAGACTCCCGTTTATCCGCCTTTGCTCGCAATGACAGGAGAACCCTTCGTCGAATGATTGCGAGAATCCCGTTAGAAGGGGACCGAAAAAGCAATCCCCCCCGATATCTTTTTTCGAGAACTGCTGCAAGATGGTAAAAACTGCGTACTACCTATTTTTATTTTTTCCCTGGTTTAAACGCAGCCAGTCGGCTTTGGGAGACCGGCTATTTTACAAGCCTGTTTTGCGGGTCCGCCCGGATAGAGCTCATACAGATATTTCGTATTTCCCTTCTCAGGGCCCATGACTTTGCCGATCTCTTTTACGAGGATCTTTATCATGGGGGCGATCTGGTANNTAACAACCTCCCAGTGGGCCTCGGTCATCGTGACTTCCTCTAATGTCGCTAGGTGTTCTGCTAGTCCCTTGGTCCAGTCATCGAGGTTTAACAAATAACCATCCTCATCAACCTCGTATTGCTTTCCCTGAAATTCCATCATCGGCATATGTTCTTCTCCTTTCTAAAAGTTTTTTCCTCAACGGAAGGGATAACTCCCTTTTCAGCTTTTTCGAGCATTACGCTGTTAAAAGTAAAATCGCGTCGGGTTATAAACCATAATACAAGACCGCCACTATGGTCAAATAAAAATAACTTATCGGCAAATTTGTGACATTTATTTGGTAGTATAGCTCGCCTTAATGAATACTATCTTTCCCGAAGAATCCAATCGGCGTATCTCACTTACCGGAGACAACCGATGAATCCTTGCATTATACGTAAACACAGCCTCCGTGTAAGCACCTTCGGCAACCTGACCCCAGTCTTCTCCGAACGCCAGAACAAGCGCGTCAAGGTATGCTTCGCCCACATTATGCCCAGTCGGGTCAAGGGAATAGACAGCCCCACAGCTGCATCTTCCTCCGATACACTGCCCCATCTCTGTCTTTATATTCTCAGGCTCTTTGAGGAATTCTTTGCAGAAAGGGCACTTCGCAACTTCATCTTTGTCTTCTCTTACCCTTGGCCTCAACGGAAGTCACATTCTCATTAGTTGCGGTATCATAGAACGGGTCAGCAAGAAATGTCAAACAACATCATGGAGTTTTTTCAACGTCCTCCTTGCGATATCCCCGACGGTAGTCTCTTTTAATTTGGAGTCCTCATACATCTTCACTCTCGCTCGGTCAGCGATCATGCCTTTAATCTTGTCTTGAACCTCCGAGATATTCATTCGGGAAATAGCCAAAAGTGCAAGACTTCTCACAAGCGGATCCTCATGGTTAAGGTATCGCACGGCAAGTTCTGTCGCGCCGGTAACAGGACTGATTCCCGCATCAGCAATCCTGCCCATCGCCCAGAGTACTCCCTTCAGGAACATCTCCTCCTCGTGGAATGAAAAGATAAGAGGAGGGATATCCGCAAACGCTTCAGGGCTGTTTCTGACTATCTCGCCCAACATCTCAGGGGCGCTCCATCCGATCCCCCCTGACTCCTCTCTGATAGACCATAGCAAGCGCTGAACAACATTCCTCACTACTAAGGGGTCTTTATTGGTAACGGCACCAGCGGCCTTTCCCATAGCTTCAATAGCCCTCCAGCATAAGAGGTCCTCTTTATCGTAGGTGAGCGAGATCAAGACACTGAAGGCCTTCTTATTCCCCATAGCACGATGCACGACCTTCTTAAAATCCATCGCCAGGAGTGCATCCTTTATTTCTTCTCTTAATGCAGCCATTTTTTATCTCTCGTACGGATGCTCGATTTCAGAAACATGCCGGTATCAAACGCTTTTGTCCAGATTATTGTCCGTGTGTGCGTCAATACCGACAGTATTTAATTCTTGAACAAGGCCTTTTTCCCCTTGAATTGCACGGCCTGTCTCACCATGCCCTCTCCCCACTCTTTTGCTCCACAGGCGTGAAGATGGGTATAGGTTGCAAGGACGTTATGAAAATAGATGCCATCCATCTTTCCATATAGCCCGTGCCCTCTCTTCATCTTAAAGGCATAAGACAATTGATCACTCTCTTCAGGAGCATTAACCGGTTTAGAATAGTGAAACTCGTGCCCCTTCAGAACCGTTCCCTGAGGATAAAAAGGATTGTTGTTTACCACCTCCACTATGGAGTATCCATGCGCCTGAGGTCTTTTTTCGAGGGAAAAGACAAGGGGGAAAATCCCTGCCATAGGATAGTTCCTGTCACCCAGCAAAAGTCCTTCGCCTAAGTACATGAGTCCGCCACATTCGGCATAAACAGGAAGCCCTTCCTCGACGGCACTCCGGAGGGATTCACGAAATGATAGATTTTCTGCAAGGGCTATCGCATGCGTTTCAGGGAAGCCGCCGCCTATGTAAAGGGCATCGATATCAGGCAGCTCTTTTTCCGAGAGGGCACTTATTTCGATGAGGGTAGCACCGTGAGCCTTGAGTTCCTCAAAGTTTTCCGGGTAATAGAACTGGAATGCAGAGTCCTTGATTACGCCGATTCTCAGTGATAAATGACGGGTGATGAGTGACGGGCGTGGGACTTCTGGAGTCTCTAAAGGTTCCACCTCTCTCGCAATGCGGAGGATCTGATCGATATCAAGGTAATTATTTGCTAAGTCCTCAGCAAATGCAATCCCCCGTTCTATATCCGGATGTTCCTGATATGGTGTTAATCCCATATGACGCTCGGGGAATTCTCCTGCCGGCAACCTCGGTATTGCCCCGAGGACTGGTAACGAACAATACCGACCTATGGCAGCACGAATCACAGATTCATGCCTGCTTCCTGACACCTGATTGAGAACAACACCCTTTATCTGCACATCCCTGTCCAGATTCAGACAGCCTAGCACTAATGCCGCGGCTGTCCGCGTCATTTTTGTGCAGTCGATAACCAGTATGACGGGGGATTTCAGAAGCTTTGCCAGTTCTGCTGTGCTGTAAGAGCCTTCCGTATCCATACCGTCATATAAACCTCTGTTGCCCTCGATAACTGCTATATCGCCGGTACAATGGGAAATGAAGGAGTCCAGGATCTTCTCTTTAGAGATGAGGAAGGGGTCAAGATTATAGCACGGGTTTTTAGCAGCAACTGACATCCAGCCGGCGTCTATGTAATCAGGGCCTTTCTTAAAAGGTATCACGGCGAGACCCTTCAGAGACCTTAACGCTGCGATTAAACCGAGGGAAACAGTTGTTTTGCCTGAACCGCCTTTGAGCCCGGCAATGACCAGTCTTGGATGATTCGTCATATTTTTTTATTATACTTTATATCCATCCCCTTGAAATAGGGGGCACCTGGAAGGCGGAGCCTGCTACGGATGTCACATGGGAAAAAATCCCTAACTTCTTGCAAAGGCCGACATCTCAGCCCGAGAATAATTCTTCATACTCTTCTAGAACCTTCGTGATGTGATCTCTGGTAATCACACCCACCACCCTATGAGAGTCGGTGTTTTTCTTATCAGACACTACAATAGCAAGTGATGCCTCGCAGTTTTGAAGCTTTTCAATGATACGCAAGACGGTATCTGTATCTTTGACAAGGATAAAATTCTTCAAAATCTTTTCCTTAAAGTCAAATTTGGCCTCCGCTTCCACCTGTTTTTTCGTTATAGACTCTTTTGACAGTGCTCCGATGATTTTGTCATCCTCATAGAAGATAAGATGCGATATCTCAGGATTTGCTAACTTTCGTGCGATGAGGCCAGTTTCGGATAACTCAATTGTTTCAATATTTGTGTCCATGAGATCCCTCGTCCGTTTAGCATGAAGCAGGTCTGCTTGCAGCGTATCCGGGACGGCGTACCCTCTCCGCACCAGCTTCAATGTATAGATGCTCTCTCTTGAAAGCAATTTTCTCATTCCGTAGCTGAGAGCCACTGTAATTGTCATCGGAAGTATGACATTCTGATCGAGGGTCATCTCGAATATCATGACAATCGCGGTTATCGCCGCGCCGGTCGTTCCTGCAACCATGCCCGCCATGCCTGCCACCGCAAAGGCTGCGGGATCGATTCCGAGACCGGGGATCAGGAAGTCCAATAAGAATCCATAGGCGCCTCCGGCTGTGGCACCCATGAAGAGAGAAGGAGAGAAAATGCCCCCTGAACCTCCGGCAGCCAGGGTCAGCGATGTTGCGAACAGTTTCAACAGGCAAAGCGCTATGAGAAACGAGATAGCAGGTATCTTCCCGGTGAGCACGTCCTGTATGACGGCGTAGCCCACCCCCTCAATGTAGTAATGGCCGGAGGCAAGCTTAAGAAGGTAAATGGCAATGCCGAATATGAGCATTCCGCCCAAGTTGCGAACATACGGGTTTTTCCCCAGGCGTCCGGTGAAGAAGTCTTCAAGGCCATAGAGAACTCTTATGAAAGCTGTTGAGGCGAGCCCCATGAGCACGCCGAGGCCGGCGTATAAGGCGAGAAGCCATGGACTCGCAAGGTGGAAGTAAGGTTTCTCGAGTGAGGGAATCACAAAGGAAGGATGGACACCGAAAAAGAGTCGGCCGATATAAGTGGCGATAGCGGTCGCTATGATAAGGGGAACCAGAGTCTTTACGCTTACCTCGTGGAGAATGAGTTCAGCTGCGAACAGGACCCCGCCGATCGGAGTATTGAAAGTTGCCGCGATTCCGCCGCCTGCTCCGGCAGCTACGAGAACAATACGCTGTCTCGGGGACATGGCGAAGAGCTGTCCCATGGTGGAACCGAAAGAAGATCCGATTTGGACTATCGGACCTTCCCTCCCGACAGATCCGCCGCTTCCAATGCAAAGCGCAGACGCAAGGGATTTGATAACGGCGACCACAGGCCTGATGACTCCCTTACTGTAGTAGACTGCGTACATAACTTCGGGCACACCGTGCCCACGCGCCTCAGGAGCGAATGCCTCTATAAGGGCGGTCACAATAAGAGTGCCCATTACCGGAATCACAATTAAGAAAGTTCCCCAAGGGCTGTCGGGCGTATGGACATTGGCGTCATAAACTGTGGATATTGTGCCGAGGAAGAAGAGATTGTGAAAGAACGCGATGAGCGCCCTGAAAATGACTGCACCAAGGCCGGAGACAACGCCGACCGCAACAGTTAAAAGCGAGAACTTGAACAGTCCGAGCGATCTTTGTGTTCTTGTCTCTCTAAATTCTGCACGCACCATAGCCAAGTAAAAATATATTCTCCTGGATAGATAAAGTATAGTTGACTTTCATCCAGCGTGCAAGGAGAGTTGTATCAAGAAACCTCCGCGATATACGTGCCCACTGTATGTGTAAAGGCTTGCAAGAAATAGATACCATGGTATCATGGGAGAAGAGGTCTCGGAGCGCGGAAGCATAGTCCCGGGCTCGGCTTCCATAGAAGTATATTTGATGAAATCCAACAAAGACCGTGGGCAGTATGAAACTTAAGCAGTTCTTGTAGCCTTCCACTCCCACAACCACTCTAAAGGTGAAGCATACCTGTTGTCTTTAAGGTGGAACGGGGAGCGGAAAAGCTTCCTGCTGCCGAAGCACAGACGAACCTTCCCGACCTTGCGGTCAGCCTTCATTGTGCCAAGATGCTCCTGCAGTATACCTATCCGCCTTTGTTTCTGATGCTTCCTTGCGGGATCAACTATCCTCTTAACCACCCTCTTCGCCTTGGCAATCCGTTGCTCCAGTTCCCGGATCAAACCGCTTTGGCGTTCCCTGATCGACTTGATCATGCCTTTGAGTCCTGCTGCCAGACTGTTAAACTGCCTCGCCGTGATCCCAAATCGAGGCAGAAACTCACGCTTCAAGGTTGTGAGGTCTCCGTCAGATTGAAGTCGCGCGAACAGAGTCCTCTCTGCCTTGCCGTAACCTGAGGCATAATGCGGAAAGGATCGCATCTGCCTCAGGAGTAGAAGCCGGGCGTGCTTGATAAGTGCGATGCTCCCTGACGCTCATGCTCATTGCCCGGTGGCCACCGCTACCGTTCGTTTTGCCCTGTTCGTTGCCGAACGCTTACCGTAACGCCTCGCGCACAGCGATGTTATCACCTCATGCAAGTCACGCACCATATCGTCCTTCTTTTCATCAGGGTCTACGACAAGGAGCTCTCTGCCTTGCGCTGCAAGGGCAGCCTCCACCTATTCAAGGCCCAATCTCATCAGCCTGTCCCTATGCTCCACAACGACAGTGGTTATTGCTGGATTCCGGAGTATGCGGAGCATTGCGCGGCCATGGCCGTTCAGCCCGGAGGCAATTTCTTTGACTACCTCAACTACCTTTAACTTCCGAAATGCCGCACATTCGCTCGCTGTGTTGGCGATTTGTCGATCCAGGTCGTTTTTCTGATCAGCGCTCGACACCCTGACGTACAAAGCCA
>DMNE01000117.1:0-5342 GCA_003453735.1 Nitrospiraceae bacterium
AGGGGTCTCCGACGCCCTGCACCCCGACAACATAAGGTTCCCGCAGCAGAGACTGCGGGGTATGTGAATTAATCAAGCATCTTTTCATGGGACAACATTGAGATTGATGTCAAGATATCCAGGCACTTAAGCATACCACCCATAAAGACATATGATCTCAATCATTGGCACTGCGCTTATTTGACGGCACATTATTTGATTCCGCCTTTTTATGCTCCGGGTTCTTCTGTAGGACATCCCTTATCGATCTGCCGCTGCTGGTTGCTGCATAAGGTTCTTCTCTTTCGAGGCTCGCCGGTCTAACTCTTTCCGTTCTTCCTCCGAGAGGATAATGTACAAAGAACTTTATGGTTGTCTATTATCGCTAAGGGCTTCAGATAGAACCCTCTCCCCTATTTCCGTACAGAGGAGCAAGAATGGGCAAATCCAATACCTCTTCGAGGTATACCTCTTCAAGGATTACATCTCTAAAATTCCTTAAGGGTGTGGCGGAACTTCGGAGCTTTATCCATTTGTCCCAAAGGCCATGCCTGATGAAATCACTGTGAAGCTTAAAGAGCATCTTACTACTCTGTTGTTCCCTCTCTTTTTCGTCAAGCTCCCGAATTAATCTATCAAAAGTGTTCACGATTTTTTTTATTCGATCAATTTTTTGGCACAGTATCATCGTCAGCTTTTCATGCCCCTTGACTTTATTGAATAGCTCTTCCGGATCTTCCGAGCCCATGTCCGCTTCTATGAAATAGGACATAGTTTCGCCCCTGGCGGACAACTCACAGGAAAGGTCTGGATACTGCTTCTTTTTATGGTCCTGGCTTCTAAGAGCGTTTTCGTCAGTGATTTCAATCGCACACTTCAATTCAGAAGCCTCCCTTTTACTGGCTCGTCTGGCCTCTGTCACCATGATTTCGTGATAAACTTTCAAGACACCNNATAAGGACTTGCTTCCCTTCTGATGACAGACGATAAAATCTGATTAATCTCTCGTGCCTTCTATCCGCGTACTCTCTTGTGTGTATAAGCTTCTCCTTGCTCAATCCATCCAAGATATCTTGCAATTCCTCTCTTGTGACTTTCTTATTGCCAACATCATGCTCGAATTTCTCTTTTTCGACTCTTGCCTCCTCGAACTCCTTCTGTAGTCTTGCTTTCTCTTCCTGGAGAGCGGTCGTCTCATTGTCTATCTCCCGCCTTTTCCTGTCAAAGTATGTCTCGAACACCTTAAAATCTCTGTTACCGCTCGTCACCACCTCTCGAATAGCCGGCAGTTCCCGCTTCAAAGAAGTCAAGTTCTTCTCAATCTCCTCTATTTTTCTTCTTAGCCTGTCATATCCGATGTTCGTTCCGACCTCTGCTTGGGCCCTTTTCAGCCTTTCTTTCTCATTCGTGTACTCGATCTCCCAATATTCCAGCTCCCTCTTTTTTCCCTCATCAGTTTCAGTCTGTTTTTTTCGCGAGGCGAACTCTCTTTCAATATCAAGAAGCTGCCCATTCAACATTCTTACGCGCGAGAAAATCTGGCCAAGTCTTCTACGCTTAGATACGAGGTCATCTATAAGCCGTTCAAGCTCGCCATTGCCAGCCATCAACTCCCGATTTAAGAAATATTCGATACCCTGGTATTCTAAATCTACCAGTGGAGCTAAACCGTCGGCTAGGATTTCGAGAACTTTCTTACCATTTTCAGTTAGCAAGGGCGTTTGCAGTTGTCCTTTACAATAGGGTGCGGTTAAGGATGATTTTCAGCAACTATTCTTTACTGTATCATCGCGACTTCTCTCCCGCTGATACCGACACCAAGCCGCTCCGATATGTCCATGCGGGCGACTTTTTTCTGTTTCATCATCTCCCTGCGTTTTTTACTACTCTACCAGAACCAAGTGATGTTAATAAATACGCCTTATCGAGGACAACTCTAACGCATAAAGTGATTTCCTTTTTATGCGTATAATGGCAATGCAGCAATGCCACTCGCCGACGATGTATTCTTACCTTCAGGTTCGGCCATCGACCTTTTATATCAAAGATATATTTTTGTACCATAAAAATATACGTATTCTCCACAGACATAAAGCTCTCGCGCTTTTTCACGTTTTGTTGTATCACGGTTTACTTTCCAAACACACGAAACAACTTTTTCGACGTCCCTTCCCTGCTCCCCTAACTGTGTGCGAACCCTGCGTTGGAGGAGAAGTCTATTCTTCAGGTAGCACAGAGAATCCTTCGTTTCTTGCGGCCATTTTTAATCTCTGATCAAGACATACAAAATAATTGTTCTTGGGATTTTTTCCGGCCCACACCAGGGCTGCAGCCAGTTGCAGAGAGTCGGCAGCACGCAACGGATGAGAGAGAAGAAGTCGCTCCGCCGTCTCCCTCACATCGCTGCCCGGTTCAATCTCGGTCCATGTCTCTGATAGAAGGGAGAGCATCTCTCGCATACGGTCTTCTTCAGTGGTCGTAAGAAATCCATCGCGTCTGAGTCGAGCAAATGCCGAACAACACTCGACGGGACTCCCCCACCATGCTACCAAGTCACTGTCTCTCTCGCTGATGGCTTTTATTACGCCAGTCTGTGGCCCCTCAACATACATAGGGATAATGGCCGAAGCATCCCAGAACATCATCTCGAGTCCTCCCTCTCAGCCAAAAGGGCTTTGAGAGCCCTGTTTTTGGGATCCTTGGGACGAGGGATATCCCAAAACCCCTCTGGCAGTTTGCCCCTGCCTATTCTTGCNNTTCCGATTGGAACGATTTTGGCAACCGGTTTGCCTCTGTCAGTAATAATTACCTCCTCCCCTGCCCGGACCTTTGCTAGATACGCACTGAGAGAGGCCTTCAATTCTGAGACTGCAGCTGTCTTCATTGCCTTCGTGACCTCCATGGCCATTATTATATGACTATTGTAGTCCTTTCAGATACTGGTGTCAATATATTATATTGTATGGTGGTCTTAAATCGGAATCTCCCTAAAAAACAAACATGCAACAGAGATGACTTATTGGTTGACAACATTCACGCGGCTACAATATTATCAGACTCACAAGTGCCAGAAATCGCTATCGCCATAGTTGCACCGTGGGCCTTGTTGCACCGGAGCTTGGCGGCCATATCCTGATTTAACACCCCATTTGCCGTTATCAGAATAATCTGCGCCCTCTGGACCAATCGTACCGGAAAACGCTTTCCCCGTTCCCATATTTCTATCGTGGCTCGTTCCTCGAGAGATAAAACGATCGGCGCTGCCCTTTCTGTTCATGAAAATAGTATGCAGGATCTTGTAATATGTATTATCGAAAATTTCCTCACTTCAACCTCTGTCTTTTTTATCACAATCATATCTTCCTTCCATATTCGTCGTCAAATCGCACAATGTCATCCTCTTCTAGATAGTCGCCGTTCTGGACCTCTATTAGATGGAGAGGCACTTTGCCCGGATTTTCGAGCCGATGTTTCGTCGATATGGGCACATATGTGGATTCATTCGGATGCACATTGTAGGTCTTATCCCCTATCATCACTCGGGCAGTGCCTGCAACAACAACCCAGTGTTCACTCCGGTGATGATGGAGCTGATGGCTGAGCTTGGCCCCTGGTTTCACGACAATCCTTTTTATCTTGTACCTGTTACCGACTTCAAGAAGCGTATAAGAGCCCCACGGCCTGTTGACGGTCAAGTGTTCAACGAGCTCTTCAGCGCCTTTTTGCTTAAGTACATCAACCACCTTCCGCACATCCTGCGCATTGTTCTTGTTGCAGATCAGCGTTGCGTCCGGTGTGTCGACCACAATAAGGTTTTCCAAGCCTACTGTCGCAACCACCCGTTTCCCCGCATATATGATTGAGTTTTTTGATCCGATATCAACGACGTTCCCGGACATGATGTTCCCGGAACGATCTTTTTCTGATATGTCCTCAAGGGCACGCCAACTTCCGACATCGTTCCATCCCATATCAGCAGGGACAACTGCAACCTTAGAGGCCTTTTCCATTACCCCGTAATCAATTGATATTGATCGGAAGGCCTTGAACACCCTGTTGAGGANNAAAGCCCCGGCATCTGTCTCTTTATCTCCATCAAGATATCAGACGTCCGCCAGACAAATATGCCGCTGTTCCAGAAGTAGTTGCCGGACCTTAGATATTCTCTTGCCTTTGCCAGGTCAGGCTTTTCAACAAAGCCTTCAACCTTGAAACAGTGCGAATCGCTCGTTTTGCTGAGAGCAGCACCTCTTTTGATATACCCATATCCCGTTTCAGGCCTGTCAGGTATGATGCCTATAGTGGTCAAATAACCTTTTGAGGCCAATTTCTCTGCAGTTTTCAGGACCTTCATAAATGCATCATTTTTCAGGATAATGTGGTCTGAAGGCATCACAGCCATGACAGCGTGAGGTGATTTCCTTTTTATGTGTATAGCGGCAAGGCCGATCGCCGGCGCGGTATTCTTGCCTTCGGGTTCGACCAGGATCTTAAACCGGTCCGAGCCGGTCGCCTCTATGAGCTGATCTCTTATGTCAAAGACATATTTCTGCCCTGTGACAATGTACGTGTTCTCTACCGGTATAAGACTCTCGAGCCTTTTCACGGTCTGTTGTATCATGGTTGAATCTCCAACCACACGGAGCAGCTGTTTCGGCGTCGCTTCCCTGCTTAGGGGCCAGAACCGTGTACCGCTTCCTCCTGCCAGTATTACAGCAAACATGTTTCCTCCTCAATTCTCTTTTTCAGGCTTTATACTCCATAAACTGGCCCGAGTAGCATCCCTTCAACCCTTCGCCGTCAGAGTATTACGTTCGGGGCTTTAAACCGCTTGACGATACCACGCATAGGTCAGCCTGATGCCGGCTTCGAGGCCGGTCTTTGGAGCCCAGCCCAGCGCCCCGATCTTACTGATATCGAGCAACTTCCTCGCAGTTCCCTCGGGTTTCGTTCTGTCAAATCGTATCTTACCCTCAAAGCCCGTGATTTCGCTTATGAGTCCGGCGATATCCTTAATCTGCATGTCCTCGCCCACCCCTATGTTGATGATCTCGCCAATGTCTTCATAACCGTACTTGTCCATCAGAAAAATACAGGCATCTGCAAGGTCATCGACATACAGAAACTCCCTGTATGGTTCACCCGATCCCCATATCTCTACATATTCCGCTGTAATGCCGAGCCTCTTCAGGTCAAAGGTACTCTTGAGATTAAACCCTACAGGAAATCTCTCCAGATCCCTCTCTAATTCATCAGACCGATTTTCCATGAGTAGCCTGGCAAGATGAAATTTCCTGATCAGCGCGGGCAGGACGTGAGAAGTCTCAAGGTTGAAGTTATCGCCCGGGCCATAAAGATTTGTC
>DMNE01000117.1:5481-8140 GCA_003453735.1 Nitrospiraceae bacterium
GCTATCATGATGTTTTGATAGATGAACTCAGCCTTGTAGGTATCGTTTGCAAGGATGCCCCCAACCTTTGCGGCGGCGAGAAGGACATATTCCGGCTTTTCCCCCTCAAAGAATGTCTCGACATCAGCCTGGCGGGTCAAGTCGAGTTCCCTGCTCGCTCTGGTAATGAGATTAGTATAACCGTCAGACACTAATCTGCGAACAAGTGCTGAGCCCACCAGGCCGCGATGACCAGCGACAAAGATTTTACTCTCTTTCTTCATGGGTATTCAATCCCGCCTTTATGGAATCCCTCAAAGAACTTATCTCACAGGCAGTTTATTTTTCTTAAGGAGCAATTCCTTTTCTGCGAGTCTTATGTCGGAATCCATCATCATCTTAACGAGTTCGGGCAGTTTTACTTTTGGCTTCCAGCCGAGTCTCTTTCTCGCTTTTGAGGCATCGCCAAGCAAAATGTCCACTTCCGTCGGTCTGAAATACCGGGGATCGACCTTAACGACGGTATCACCGGTGCGCAAGGTGGATTTTAGGCTTGGGGCAGGCTTCACAGAACGAATTATTCCTTTTTCCTCCACGCCCTTACCGTTCCAGGCTATCGTTACCCCTGCCTCCTTAAAAGCCATCTCAATGAACTCACGCACAGAATGAGTCTCTCCGGTAGCAATAACATAATCGTCTGGGGTCTTCTGCTGAAGCATCAGCCACATCGCTTCAACATACTCACCGGCATAACCCCAGTCGCGCTTTGCATCAAGATTGCCGAGATAGAGTTTTTTCTGCAGTCCGCATTTAATCCTGCTTGCAGCCATGGTGATCTTGCGCGTCACAAAGGTTTCACCCCTAACGGGCGACTCGTGATTAAAGAGGATGCCGTTGCTCGCATGCATGCCGTATGCCTCGCGGTAATTCACCACTATCCAGTAAGCGTAAAGTTTGGCGGCAGCGTAAGGGCTTCTCGGATAAAAAGGCGTTGTCTCCTTCTGGGGTATCTCCTGGGCCTTCCCGTATAGTTCGCTCGTCGCCGCCTGATAGAACCTGACCTTCCTGGTCATGTTAAGAATCCTAAGTGCCTCTAGAAGTCTCAGCGTACCCAGTGCGTCACTGTTAGCGGTATATTCAGGGGTCTCGAAAGATACCTGAACGTGGGATTGCGCAGCAAGGTTATAGATCTCATCAGGCTGCGTCTCCTGGATAATACGGATAAGGTTCGTCGCATCCGTCAGGTCTCCGTAATGCATGAAGAATTTCGGATGCCCTTCGTGCGGGTCAACATAGAGATGGTCGACCCTCTGGGTATTAAAGCTAGATGCCCGCCGTTTAATGCCATGGACAACATATCCCTTCTTCAACAGAAAATCAGCCAGATATGCCCCATCCTGTCCCGTGATCCCCGTGATTAAAGCTGTTTTCATTTGTCTAAGTCTCTGTCCTTTCTCTATCTGTCTAATCTTCTCCGAAGGTAATTATACTAAAAAAGAACCGGTTATGTATTTTTCACCTTGCACGACGAGATGATTCTTTCTTTATCAGTACCGTGCATTCCTTCTGCTCCTCCCGCACATTGGTCCAAAAATATATTATTTCAGCAACCTTTTTCGTCTATTCTCCTATATGGACCTCATTATACTGAAATTTTTTCCGTCTTTCACAGTGTCTAGAACGTCTTATTTTTCACGACCAGCCAAATTTTTTTGCATGAGCATGTGAGTGAGGATTCAGGGAGAAGGCCGGGAATGGCTAGTGGAAATTCGGTATTCACTCTTCGATAAAAGGACGTTTAGGTATCTACTTTTGTAGACGGCTTCCTATCACAATGTTAATACCTACTGCGAAGTGGTAGTTGAAGAAGTTGATTCATCAGATGATGATCGCTCCCACTGTTTACTCAAAATATAAACGCCAATCAAAACAGCTAAAATAACTATAAATAGATACATAAAAAAATTATTATGCACTATTTTTTTTAGTGTTCTCGCGATTAGACTTTTTTTCTTTCTTATCCTTTCTTTCCTCTTCCTCACCTTCTTTAATTCATTCTGATTTTCATGCATTCTGCTACTCGCACTTTTTCTCATTTGGAGAAAATATTATCATCAAAAAAGCCTCCCGACAATGGAGAACGTGATATCTTGATATCATACATCATTGTTATGCAAGAACGCCGAAATAATTTTGGTTTTGCTCCGTTGCCCAAAACTTTTTTTGAGCAAATTCCTCGCCCGAACACCCTCCAATGCCTAACTGGCCAGCTCCAAGGCACCGGAAGAGCTTGCCCCGTAGATTTCACGATTCAAAAAAAGATAACTGGAGCCTCCTCTTTTTTGTTACAAGTATTTTGGGCTATCAATTTATTTCTTTTCCTTTTATCAAGGAATACAATGGGCTTGTCATTTTTCAACCTAAGAATGGCAGTTAAGAATTGAAAAATAACGACTTATTATCAAGTAATTATGGGCAGTTTAGGCAACTGTAGCTGAAATTATCACCTAAATGGTGAACATTTATTCTGGCCGATTTTATTGATTTTATTTGCGTTTTTTGCGGCTCTGATCGGACAGCTGCTCTTTCTAGGTTCAAATAAGGTAATGATTGAAGAGTAAACAATTCTTTCCTTGAGTATGCGCAGAAAACTTGACTCTACTCCCTTGTTTTTTTCTTA
>DMNE01000324.1 GCA_003453735.1 Nitrospiraceae bacterium
ATAACATGAACCCTCCCAGTGTCCGGCAAAAAATGTGGGACATGTTAAGCTTAAAAAAGGGGGTTAGGGGGTTGTAAGTTCCCCTCTTGGAGAAAGAGGGGTTAGGGGAGATTGATCTTTTTCTGTGAAAACATCGGGATTACTTGGCAGTGCACAAGACTTGGCTGGCTGACATAAAGTAGATAATTGCCGCGTCAGCGGCTTAGTTCAATGCCTGTTATGCCGAGCTCGGCATAATCGGCATACCTTTGCAAGCTATCTTCGGCAGGCTGGCGTCGACCTTCACACCATTGCGACGCTTCTTGGACAGAAGGACTTGAGAATGGCGAAAAGGTATGCGCACCTAAATGTTGATAGCCTGAGAAACGCTGTGGAGAAACTGGAGACTACTACAATTCTACTACAGCGGAGGAAAACGGCAGGTGTTTAAACCTCGTAAGTCCTCGTTTTTATTGGCGGTCCCAACGGGATTCGAACCCGTGTTTTAGCCTTGAGAGGGCCACGTCCTAGGCCTCTAGACGATGGGACCNNCTGGGGAGAGAGGATTCGAACCCCTATAAGCAGATCCAGAGTCTGCCGTCCTGCCATTGGACGACTCCCCAAACTTCAAGTAATTCCGACGGTTAAAGCCTTTCCAAATTACCATAAACTATTTAAATCCGTCAATAATAATACATTTATAACCAGCCCTGAAGAAGAATGACTCAATGGCAGGTGGTGGGCTACAACGCTCTATATTGACGTTCTTTTAGGATACAGGCAAACAATGGGATAGTGCCTCGGGATATGGTAACGGACGGCGTGGCGACTATGCGCCAAAGGACAATGCGAAAACAGCTCAGGAAAAAAGAGATCATCAATATCGCATCCAACAATCTATAACGGGCACTGCTTCTTCAAGATCTCTACATCCCTTCCCTTGGCTATTACCTCGAATCCCGGAGCGCTACGCTACACTTCTTGCCTTGATAGGTATCCCTTTGAAGGAACCGCTGCTCAATGTCCCGTAGTATCTCGTGCTTACTCCTTTCCCACTTAGGCGCAATAAGTATAGCGTCCGGTGCGGTCGCAAAAAGCCTCTGAAGCACAATATCGGTGGGAAGTCGCTCAATGAAGTCTACGGCAAAGTCGAGATATTCGCCATAGTCAAAGACAGGAAAAGGCTTTTCGCTGAACAAGTTGGCAAGGGGCGTGTCCTTGACAATCTGGAGTTGATGGATCTTTAAGAAGCGTACCGGTAGCGTTGAGATTTCATCTGCCATAGAGAGCATCTCTTCCCTGATCTCGGTCGGAAATCCAGCAATGATATGCATGCCGATTTCGATGCCTCTGCCTTTTGTTTCGTTAAGAGCATTCAGGAATGTCTGGTAATCATGTCCCCGTTTTATAAATTTGAGCGATTTATCATAAATAGATTGTACGCCGTACTCCACAAGAATAAAATGCCGCTGGGCGAGTGACTCGAGGAGATCAATCTTCTCTGCATCGATACAATCCGGTCTTGTGCCGATAGCGAGTCCCACCACGTCCTGCTCATCAAGGGCCTCTTGGTAAAGCACTTCAAGCTCCTGTACTGTTCTATAAGTATTCGTGTACGGTTGGAAATATACGATAAATTTTTCAGTCCTGTATCTTTTGCTGAGATAACCGATGCCATTTCTTACCTGTTCTTTAACAGAAAGTACCGGCTTGCAGGAACTGGGTCTAAAACTATCGTTATTACAATAGATGCACCCGGAAACGCCAAGCGTTCCGTCCCTGTTCGGACAAGTAAACCCGGCATCCACATTCACCTTATAAACCGATGTGCCGAATCTTTTTCTAATAAATCTGCCGAAAGAATTATACCGCATCGTTATTTTTACTGGCCCCCGAACGTTAACATAGCGAAACGAACAAGTCAGAAGACACGTTTCTATTATACCACTTCGTATTTGTCCGGAGTCAGTAGTGTCCGATTAACTGTAAACACTGAAAATAACTGCTTGCTTTATAATAAGCCAATTCTGAGACGTCAATTCAAGTCGACACCATCATAATATTGATGAAGAATTCCGCTAGCAAATGATCTACGGCATCGACCACAGGACTTAACCGGACACTAGTCTTCCTTTTCGCTCATCTTGTTCTCCCTGTGAGGCTGTGCTAGTATGTAGAAGTGAGGTGGAGCAATGAAGCCATGGCCGAAACATCCGATTATTTACGAAATCAGTACCTGGGTCTGGCTGCAGGAATTAAGCCAGAAATACAAGGGCCGGGTGACGCTGGCCTCAGTTCCTCAAGAGGAGTGGGCTTCGGTTACTGACTTGGGATTTGACGCAGTATGGCTCATGGGTGTCTGGGAACGGAGCCCTACGGGCATACAGGTAGCGAATAAAAACCAAAGCCTGATTGCCGATTTCAGGCGAGCCCTTACTGATTTCCGTCCAGAAGACAACATAGGATCTCCTTATTGTGTGCGACGCTACGTAGTAGACAACCACCTGGGAGGTCCTGAAGGCCTTGCCATTGCCCGGCAGGAGCTCAAGAAACTGGGTGTCCGGCTAATCCTCGATTTCGTTCCAAATCATGTGGCGCGAGACCATCCCTGGGTCATCGAGCACCCCGAATACTTCATTCAGGGCACTGCGGGTGAAGCGAGCCACGATCCGACCTCCTTCGTTGAGATAGGAGGAAAGGTGTTTGCCTGCGGTCGCGACCCCTACTTCCCCGCATGGCAAGACGTACTGCAGGTGAATGCCTTTCAACCTGCGCTCCGTCAGGCGGCGATAGAAGCCGTCTCGGATATCGCTAGCCAGTGCGACGGCGTCCGGTGCGACATGGCGATGCTTCTCCTGACTGCTATTTTCGAGCGCACGTGGGGCAGCCGCGCAGGGCAACGGCCGGCAACGGAGTATTGGGTTAACATGATTCCCGCTATTAAGAAAGTGTATCCTGACTTCCTCTTCATTGCTGAGGCCTACTGGGATCTAGAGTGGGAACTTCAACAGCAGGGCTTCGACTTCTGTTACGATAAGAAGCTTTACGATCGCCTGGAACATGACAATGGGGAGAGCGTTCGGCTTCATCTCTGTGCTGACCTTGCCTACCAGACAAAACTGCTTCGTTTCATCGAGAACCACGACGAGCCTCGAGCTGCAGTAATATTTTCACCGGAAAAGGAAAGGGCTGCCTCAGTTACAATGGCCACGCTCCTGGGAGCAAAACTTTTCCATGAAGGACAGTTTGAAGGGCGAAGAGTAAGACTACCCGTGTTTCTAGGCAGACGCCCCGATGAGCCCGTAGATGAGGCATTGCAAACTTTCTACGAGAAACTCTTCGCTGCCATCAATACCCCGGTATTTCGTGATGGTCAATGGCTCCTATGCGAGCGTACAGGTTGGCCCGATAATCCAAGCTTTCAAAACCTCGTGGCCTGGAGCTGGGTCAAAGATGATAATCGATGTCTCGTCGTAATCAATCTCAGTGATAGCGTTGCTCAAGCCCGTGTACAGCTACCGTGGAGCGACGTACGAGGGAAACCCTGGCGCTTGGTTGACGCCTTGTCAGGTACGACTTATGACCGTGATGGTGATGAGATGCTGTCACCGGGGCTATACGTGGAGTTAGGACCTTGGAACTACCACGTCTTTCGTGTCGCGGCAGGGGATGGCGATAAGCTGATATGAGAGGAGAATCTTCTTGGAGAGGTTACTTCAGGTCAACTGATCAATGCAAGACTCTTTCACTCTTTAGTCCACGCCGGTTTATCCCGGTGCTCCGGAAGATGGGTTAGCTGCGGCGGGAAGGAATAATTAGCCGAAGTAGACCCCTCAATGCATTTGTGAAGTGAGATTTTGCTAATGATGAAAACCCCTGGGCCATAAATATTTTGACGGTCTAACCAATTTGAAGGAGCACGCCGCATTTCCCGCACCTCGGGGATAGCGGAAGAATTTCTCGTTGGACCCTATTTTTGGCCTTGCAGGCTGGACAAGCTACTATTATTGGCTCATGGTCCTTATGCCCTGCTTCTCCTGGTTTCTGGTTTTCTGCTTGCCTCCGCAGAGTTTCGGTTTCTTTCTTATTCGCCTGCTCACGGAGATCTACAGTCGACGTCTGTGGAGACGGTTCTTCCGGGTTATCGGATTCGAAGCCAAGGCTCTTCAAAAACTCGATGTAATTGCGATCCCGCTCGATCAACTCCACTCCCATGCCGTTCTTTAGCGTGGACAAAGGAGTTTTTAGTGTTCTCCTGACTACTCCTTTTAGGTGGCATAGAATCTGAGTCGGCAGATACATCTCTATATCAACCACGTTCCCAGGCATTAGGCCGTGATGTGTCCTTATAAATATTCCCCAGGCAGAAAGGTCACTGGTTATCCCCCGGTATTTTGATCCGCTCGACGAGAAGGTTGTTTCGAGTCTCTTTGTAAATCTCGGGTGCCTTCCCTTTGACACTCAGAACTCTTGCCTGAGTATTATGAGTTCGTCTCTTCGCTGTCCTGTGGAGATTATATCTACGAGAACCTCCAGGGTATCTTCTATCTTCCTTACATACTGTTTGGCATTTTCAGGGAGTCGTTTGAATTCCCGTATACCGGTAGTGCTCTCTTTCCATCCTTCGATTTCTTCGTATACCGGTTCGGATCCTTCAAGGAGTGAAAATTCCTTCGGGAACTCATAGTGAATTGAACCATTGTATTTGTAAGCAGTGCATACGCGAATCTTATCTAGACCGTCAAGGATATCGAGTTTTGTCAAGGCGATCCCGGTCATCCCATTGACCCTCGATGCGTACCGCAAACCAACAAAATCAAGCCACCCGCATCTCCTCGGCCTTCCTGTAGTCGCCCCGAACTCTCCACCCCTTTGCCTGAGTCCTTCTCCGATAGCATCTTTTATTTCCGTGGGAAAAGGACCCCCTCCAACCCTTGTTGTATATGCCTTCACCACGCCGAGGACTCTTGATATCTTGGTGGGACCTACGCCCAGACCGGTGCATGCACCACCTGCCACGGCGTTTGAGGATGTCACATACGGGTATGTTCCATGGTCTATATCTAGGAGGGTTCCCTGCGCACCTTCGAAAAGAACGTTCTTGTTTTCTGAAATCATATCATTGATGATAATATCCGTATCGGCAACGTAATGAGAGATTTCTTCAGCGTATTCCCTGTATCTGTTAGATATCTCTTCAACAGTAAATCCCTTCATCCGATAACGGTTCTCTAACATATAGTTTATCTCAACGAGGTTTGCTTCAAGCTTCTCCCTGAGAGTCTTAGGATCATAGAGGTCCGCAATCCGTATCCCTGTCCGTGCCATCTTGTCAACATAGGCCGGGCCGATGCCTCTTCCCGTTGTGCCGATCTTTTTAGACCCCATCGCTTTTTCATGTTCATTATCGATCACGATATGATACGGCATGATGAGGTGGGCGCCCTTGCTGATGATCAGATTTTTGTTGACCTCCACGCCCTTTTCTTGCAGGCCCTTTACCTCTTCGATGAGAGCGGCTGGCTCTATTACAACCCCATTCCCTATGATACAGACCTTGTCTTTGTGAAGGATTCCCGATGGAATGAGATGCAAGACGTACTTCTCATCGCGAATGACCACGGTATGCCCTGCATTGTGGCCCCCTTGGTACCTGGCGACCACGTCCGCCTTCTCCATCAGGACATCCACAATCTTTCCTTTGCCTTCATCTCCCCATTGTGCACCAATTACCACTACGGCAGGCATTGATTACCTCTTCTCCATAAAGATCCGTCATGAGCATTGCAGGTGTAACAAGTGGCCTCCCTTGACTCATAAAACATCATGGTATTCATAGGGTAACCACCTTCAATGAAAGGATGTTGGGCAGCTTCTTCAGCCCCTCTATCTGCTCCTGTGTTACAGGAGAGTCGATGCTGACAACAGATATAGCCATTCCCCCTTCCTTTTCCCTTCCGAAGTGCATCCTCGCTATATTGATATTATATTTGCCGAGCAAGGATCCGATATTGCCGATAACCCCGGGCCTGTCGTTGTTATAGATAAACAGCATATTCCCCTCTGGGAATATCTCTACAGGGAAATCGTTTATCTGTATAATTCTCGGGTCCCTTCGACTGAAGAGGGTACCGATAAGATGGTTTTCTTTTCCGTCAGCTTTAACTCTGAGGACAATAGTACCGTGGTAATCTCCCGCGTCAGCGCTCTTCATCTCCCTGACCTCTACCCCCCGCTCCTTCGCAATAATCGGGGCATTCACAAAATTAACCGTTTCCTCAAGGATGGGAGTCAAAAATCCTTTAAGCAAAGCAATGGTGATAGGAGCTGTATTGAGCTCTGAGGCTTCGCCTCTGTATTCAATAGTTATCTCGGTAACCCCGCCTTCAAATACCTGTGAGGCAAAGCTTCCAAGTTTCTCTGCAATGGTCAGATACGGCTGCAACCTCGAAATCTGCTCAGTCGGCACTGCGGGGAAATTCACCGCATGCCGGATGACGCCATTGATGAGGTAATCAGCTACCTGCTCTGCTATGGCTATTGCCACATTCTCCTGGGCCTCTTCTGTTGCGGCCCCAAGATGGGGCGTACAAATGACATTGTCAAGCCTCAGAAGAGGGTTGTCACCGGGAGGCTCGGTTTCAAAGACATCAAGGGCAGCTGCCGCCACCTTGCCGCTTTTGAGTGCACCATAGAGGTCATTCTCGTTTATGATCCCTCCTCTTGCGCAATTTATGATCCGCACCCCTTTTTTCATCCCCTCGATTGCCTTTTGATTAATGAGATTCTTTGTCTCAGCTGTGATCGGTGTATGGATCGTTATGAAATCAGACCGGCTGAAAAGTTCAGGCAATTCGACCTTTCCGATTCCCATCTCTTTTGCGTTTTCTTCGTTGAGATACGGGTCATAGCCGATAACATTCATCTCAAGAGCCAATGCCCTCTTTGCGACCTGTTTTCCAATATTACCGATACCGATTATCCCTATCGTCTTGTTATAGAGCTCAACACCCAGGAAGCGCTTCTTTTCCCATTTGCCGGCCTTCATAGAGGCCGTCGCCTGTGGTATCTGCCTCGACAGCGAGAGCATAAGGGCTATTGTGTGCTCCGCTGTTGTAACGGTATTACCTCCCGGGGTATTCATCACCACTATCCCCCGTTTTGTAGCAGAAACCTTATCCACGTTATCAAGGCCGGACCCGGCCCTTCCTATGACCTTCAGGTTCGTAGCTAGTTCGAGAATTGTGGAGGTGACTTTTGTCGCGCTTCTGATAATGAGCCCGTGGTATCGATCGACGCAGGCCTTTAATTCCTCAGGGCTCATGCCGGTTTGAACATCCACGACAAGACCCGCTTTTTTCAGAATCTCAATCCCCCGAGGGGACAAACCATCGCTTACCAGAACCTTCATGGGATCCTCCCGCTCACTGCATCAAGAGTTCTTCAGCAACCGCAACTCCCGAACCGAACTTGACAGGGTAGCCCATTGACTTCAACACCATCTCCACCCCTGCAATTGCTGTTATGACGTCGAATGTATCTGCATATCCCAAGTGTGCTACCCTGAATATCTTTCCCTTGGCCTGCCCCTGTCCGCCTGCAGCTGTGATACCATATTTAACCCTCAGATTCTTGTATATTTCCTGGCCGTCTAACCCATCAGGGGCTATAACCGCGGTAACTGAATTACTAGATGACTCCTGAGAAAAAAGTCGCAATCCCAATGCCTTGACCGCTTCCCTTGTGGCATTGGCGATCCTTCTGTGCCGCTCAAAGGCATTCTCAAGACCTTCCTTCTGGAGAAGCTTCAGGCATTCATTTAAGCCGATGATGAGAGTTACCGGCGAAGTAAAATTCGTTTGGTTTTTGGCCAGCGATTCCCTCTCTTTCTTAAAATTGAAATAGAACCTAGGACATTTTGCTCGATCGGCAAATCTCCATGCCTTGTCGCTTATGCCGACAAATGCAAGTCCGGGAGGTAGCATAAGGCCTTTTTGTGAACCTCCGATCATGACATCTATACCCCATTCGTCCATCTTCAGGTCATGGGCAACAAGGGCTGAAATGGCATCAACAATCAGGATTTTATCTTCATACTTCTTAACGAGCGAGGCCAAAGTCTCTATATCATGATAGACACCTGTCGACGTTTCCGTCGCCTGGACAAAAACTCCCTTTATTGATGGGTCATCCTTCAATGCCTTTTCCACATCGTCGAGCTTTACTGTATATCCCCACTCTTGTTTTATCTCTCTGACCTCAAGGCCGTATGCGTGAGCTATCTTTGTCCACCGCTCACCAAAGTTTCCCGCATTAATAACCAGTGCCCTGTCCCCAGGACTGAAGAAATTATTCACAGAACCCACCATGCCCCCTGTGCCTGAAGAACAGAGAATGAGAACATCATTTTTTGTCTGAAAGAGCCATTGGAGCCCTTTTTTTGCAGCATCAAGCACAGGCAGAAAATCAGGAGACCTATGATGGATTATAGGCATCGCCATCGCGAGGAGAGCCTCGGACGGTACAGGTGTCGGTCCTGGGGCAAGCAGATAACGTTTTATCATGAAAACCTCCTGTAAGGNNAATCCGTTATGGGTAATCCGGTCAAAAAGACTTTCTCGTTGAAGCAGTGATCGCGGTTTACACACAAGGACTTTTTAGCATATCTTATGACCTGTTCTTTGGTCAAGCCTGCTTTACAACCGCATGGATTGACTAGTATAATTAATAATGCGCAAAAGAATAGTTATCGGAATAGGCATACTATTGATCGGTTTCCTTTTCGGAGGGATATCCTTTTATATTCTCGGCAAGATCGTTGCGCCGCCATCAGCCCGAACAACTCCTTTCGCGCCGAGAGTGCCATCGCAAATAACCGAAACGAGCAGGGCCTTCTCTGAAATTGCGAGTGCGGTTTCGCCGGCAGTCGTGAATATATCATCCACAAAGATTATTCGGCGCGACTCAGCACAGTCCCCTGAAGATCCTTTTTTCGATTTTTTCAATCCGTTTCATGATTTCGGCTTCCCCAAAAAGTGGAAAGAACAAAGCCTTGGGTCCGGGGTAATCGTATCAAAAGATGGTTATATTATCACTAACAATCATGTTGTCGAACAATCTGACGACATTCGGATTACTTTATATGACAAAAGAAATTTTAGAGGCAAGGTTGTTGGCTCGGATCCGAAGACTGACATTGCAGTGGTAAAAATTTCGGCTGATGACCTACAGACCGTCCCTTGGGGTAATTCCGATAAACTGCAGGTAGGTGAGTTTGTCCTCGCTATCGGAAACCCCTTTGGCCTAAGCCATACCGTGACCATGGGGATCATCAGCGCTGTGGGAAGAGCCAATGTCGGTATCGCGGACTACGAAGATTTCATCCAGACAGATGCCGCAATTAATCCAGGAAACTCCGGCGGCCCGCTCGTAAACATAAAAGGTGAACTTATCGGCATTAATACAGCCATATTCTCTAGGAGTGGCGGCTATCAAGGAATTGGCTTTGCTGTCCCGAGCAATATGGCCAAACTGGTGATGGACCAGATAATGAAAGAAGGTAAGATTGTTCGGGGCTGGCTGGGAGTCTCGATCCAAGATATAACGCCCGAACTGTCTCAGCAATTTGGCCTTAAGGACGTAAATGGCGCGCTGGTAGGTGATGTTACCAAGGGAAGTCCTGCCGAGAAGGCAGGAGTTAAGGGGGGCGATATCATTCTCCGGCTCAATGGGAAAGAGATTGACAGCGTGGGGAGCTTGAGAAACATGGTAGCCCAGAGCAAGATTGGTTCCCAGATAACATTAAAGATCCTCAGAGGCAGTAAAGAGTATACCTTGCAGGCTGTTATCGCAGAACTTCCCAAGGAAGTGCAGGGATCTCCCCCAGAACTATTCCCAGAGGACGTGCAGGGGAATGCATTCACTGGAATCAATGTTATGGGGCTGACAAAGGAGATAGCGCGTCAACTGGGTCTCGGCGTTGAAGAAAAAGGGGTCGTTGTTGTAAGGATTGAGCCGGGAAGCCCCGCGGACGAAGCGGGACTCAAAAAAGGTGACGTAATCATGGAGATTGACAAAAAAAGAATAACCGGGATTGAAGACTTTAATCGAGTCATCGCAACCATAAAGCCAGGGAATACATCACTTCTTCTTGCAAATAGAGGGGGAAGAAAATTTTATCTTACGGTTAATGATTAAGCACTACCCGTATGGCCTTGACTCACCCAATGATCATAATCTTCGCTCTTGAGCAGACATTGTTGAGATCATGGCTTATGGTTACCGGATAAAAGGAGGTGATATAGGTGGTAATGATTCTGAAGCTATTGGTATTTTTCCTTTTTATATTCTCTGGCTATTTTATGGGGCGAATTTACGATGCAGTTCCTGTGGGGATTGGCATTGGTTTGCTGACTGGAGCTATTGCGTTACTGTTTGAAAGATTGTTCAAGACGGTCGCTGTAGGAAAAATCATTGGAGGCGTCGCAGGACTCTCGGTGGGGCTTATTTTCGCGAAACTTCTCCTCTTCCCTCTCAGGATGATAGCGCCTGATTTATCGACAGCGTCCTTTGTTTTGACTGCCCTATTTGGATACGGGGGGCTCCTTATCGGCCTGAAAAAAGGAGAGAACCTGACTATACCGGGGTTATTCAGGATAATGAGAGGCCAAGGTACTGAAAATAATGTGAAAATACTGGATACGAGTGTCATCATTGACGGCAGGATCGCCGACGTTTGCGAAGCAGGATTTCTTGACGGCATATTTCTCCTGCCACAGTTCATTTTACAAGAGCTTCAGCATATAGCCGATTCTCCAGATTCGCTGAAAAGGGCACGGGGGAGGCGGGGACTGGACGTCCTGCACAGGGTACAGAAGATGGCCCACATAACGGTCAGGATAACCGATGAGGATTTCCCTAAGATCAAAGAGGTCGACGCAAAACTGGTCGCCCTCGGCAGGGCCCACGATGCGAAAGTGGTGACTAACGATTTTAACCTCAATAAGGTCGCCGAGCTTCAGGGTGTTTCAGTGCTGAATATCAATGAGCTTGCCAATGCACTAAAGCCTGTTGTTCTACCAGGTGAGACGCTTAAGGTCTTCGTTATCAAAGAGGGAAAAGAATACAATCAGGGTGTGTCATATCTTGATGATGGAACAATGGTTGTCGTGGAAAACGGCAGAAAACTCATAGGCAAGAATGCCGAGGTCACTGTCACAAGCGTCCTTCAGACTACAGCAGGCAGGATGATTTTTTCTAAGACTAAGGAAGAATACGAGAGGGAAGAATACAAGACCGTAAGATAGACACTGCGCATGGAACAAAAGGAGTTACCGCCATTGTGCCGGCGGCAGGCCTCGGGAAGAGACTAGGCCCCGGCTCCAATAAGCCGTTTTACCCCTTGCTGGAAAAACCCATCGTGGTCTGGACGTTGGAAGCATTGGAGCGCATCAGTGAAATCGCTGAGGTTATTCCTGTTATCAAGGAATCGGATATGGAGACGGCAATCAAGATATTCGAGAAATGTTGTTTCTCTAAGGTCAAGCAGATAGCCCGGGGGGGGAAAGAAAGGCAAGATTCTGTGTACAGCGGCCTGAAACTCGTGGACAAAATGACTGATATCGTACTCATCCATGACGGTGTTAGACCCTTCGTTGAGGCCAGGATTGTCCGGGAAGCGATCATCGCAATCAACGCCTTTGACGGTGCTATCGCTGCTGTTCCCCTAAAAGATACAATAAAGGAAGTTGCTGATGACGTTGTTAAAAGGACTTTACCCCGTGAGTCTTTATGGGCAATTCAAACTCCGCAGGTTTTTCGGTATGATTTTCTTATGAGGGCATACGAAGGGGCAATGCAAGAGGGTGTCTACTCTACCGATGATTCTGCCCTCGTGGAGAGGGTCGGAGGCAAGGTGAAGATTATTATGGGTGCATACACGAACGTTAAGATTACAACGCCAGAGGATATATCCTTTGCACAGTTCCTGCTGAAGAAGGGATAAAATGAGAATTGGTATCGGCTATGACTCTCATCGGTTAATCGAGGGGAGGAATCTCGTTATCGGCGGAGTAGAAATACCCTTCCAGAAAGGTCTCCTCGCTCATTCTGACGGGGATGTCCTATGCCATGCGATCATTGACGCTGTCATTGGCGCCCTTGGAATTGGTGATATTGGAAGTCATTTCCCTGATACGGATCCACAATGGAAAAATGCATCGAGTATAGCGATGCTTAAATATATCGTGGAGATTTCATCGGCCAATGGCTATGGAGTGTCATGGATAGACTCCACGATCCTTGCTGAGAGTCCCAAACTCGCACCGCACATCGAATCTATGAGGAATGCCCTGGCACAATCGGGCATCCCTTCAGGCATAATAAATATAAAAGCGAAGACAGGTGAGGGTATGGGCTTCGTAGGTCGTCAGGAGGGCATAGCTGCGTATGCAGTATGCTTATTGAGAAAAATCCGCTGACGAGACGCGAGTAAGGTCCAAGACGCCGCAGAGGGCTAGGGATACAAAAACTTTTCTGATAATCCGCATTCTTCATCGAAGGGGAAAAACGGTTGAGCGGTAATACAGTAGAAATCTGACATCTTGAGAAATTCTCATTATGACGTTGTTGTCATCGGGGCAGGCCATGCGGGATGTGAGGCTGCACTCGCATCAGTTCGCATGGGCATGACTACATGTATTTTTGCGATGAATCTCGACACCATCGGCCAAATGTCCTGCAACCCTGCCATCGG
>DMNE01000437.1 GCA_003453735.1 Nitrospiraceae bacterium
TTTGGGAAACTCGGATATAGCCATTATTTTTACAGGCAGCACTACAGAGTCGTTGATCTGAGAATAGGGAAAATTGAAGGTGTTGCCCTCTCAGAAAAGACCTATATGGGGAGTCCTGGTTATGTTGTTGAGATTCCCACCATTACCTTGAAGCCCAACAGGATAAAGGTTCCGATATCAAAAAAGGAAACCGACTGACCTTTTCTGATGCAAGAATAAGAATGATACAGGATAGAGAGAATACAAGCTTTTGGCACGTCTCAATTATCTCAAGGATTGCGACATATTGATTGAGAGTAGGCTATTGAATATTTTGCTTCATCCTTTCAAATTCCTCTTTTGGTGGGTATCTCCCCGTTCCCCCGTAGGGTGTTTTGTTCTGTGGGGATTTTGAGAAAGACGGATGGAAATAGCCATGCTGACCTGCATGTCCTACCTGAAAGTGTCGCCAGATGGCACATATTTTCAACACGGTAAAATAACTGCCATTAGCTTACTGCAGATAAATCAACCGTAATATTCCCAAAGCCCCCTCATATTTTCTGCATTTTCAGATTATTTC
Source organism: Nitrospiraceae bacterium (assembly GCA_003453735.1). GTDB lineage: Bacteria > Nitrospirota > Thermodesulfovibrionia > Thermodesulfovibrionales > UBA9159 > UBA9159. Next base: position 563 of record DMNE01000437.1, read on the forward strand.
CCACTATTGGCAAATCTCGCCCCCATTTCAAAGGCTTTCTCACAGTCCTTGGGAAATACTTCCTCACGCCTCTTTGCTTTCTTCACAGGATCAAAACGGGTTGAATCACCTTTGAATAATCATCAAATTGATAGGTATCACAACTACACAGATACTCAGAAGCCCCGTATATCCTCTGCAGTGTCATTTCATGACGTTTGAAATATTGAATGTAACCCATTTCCTGCATCGTCTCCGCTGAGACATTCATCGTATAGATAAACCCTGCCTTTATCCTTCTGGGGAAAAGTGATCCAGGGGGATCAGTATACGTTGAATACGGAAACAGTAAACGCTCCATAAATGATTTCATCTCTCCAAAGACAGTGCCAAAATAGATCGGGGAACCCAGGATAATGGCATGGGCTTTTTCAATTTCCCTAAAAACTGCTGTCAGGTCATCCTCATCTGCACACCTGCCATAACTTTTGCCACCTTTGGTCTTACAGGCAAAGCAGCGTATACATCCCTTGAAGTCAAGATCATCGAGATGTGTAAGTTCCGTTTCTGCTCCCTCTGAGGCAGCACCTTCAAGAGCCTTGCTCAGCAGGGTTGCCGTGTTCCATTTCTTCCTTGGACTTCCATTAAATGCAATAACTTTTATCGTTATATCCCCTTGTTTTGATGTTTTGTTGATTCCATATCGAACATCACTTCCATGACCTAACCTTTCATCCTTTCAATCATTTCATCCGGTGATAGTAATTTTGGACCCGATACTGCAAGTCTGACCCTCTGATGTATTTTCTTTCCGAGAATGTCCTCAAACCTAACGATCAAGACATAATTTTTGTTAGCACTCTCTTTAATTAAATGTGCTGAGGAGGGAAAATCTACAGGTTGTCCCTCCTTATAACTGTTAATCTGGAATAGATCTCGATCGCCAGCCCTCAAATAAGGATACTGAGGAAACACAAGCACAATTTTATCCGCTGCATCCAACGTTAAATCATCAAACGTTATATTGATCGCTGTGGCATTGCCTACATTGGCAATCTCGAATACCTTCTCGTTCATGTTATACGATATTGCCAAGAATGCTGACGTAGAGACTTCTATCTGGTGTTTCATTATCCTTTGCATCTTGTTTGTCTCAATCGCATACCATATTAATGACATAAACGCGGCAATCAAAATTGTTTCTGTAATTCTGGATTCGTAATTTAAGACACCTAAAAAAGGCAAAAAATAGAAAAAAAGAAGGCTTATAACAAGAATTCTGATAACAATCAAAATATTTCTCATTTCCATTTTCCCCTATTTGGAAGCTTCCCCTTCACATCATACCAACCGATTTGAGGTTTGGCAAATTCGCAATCCGATCAGCTGTTTGGAAGTCTCTGACTGGATGTCCTCCTGTCCGAAAGGCCTGGATGGGCAAAAAAAGCAATGAGCAGAAGTGACCCGCCCTTGCTTTTTGTTAACCACCTGTCATATCCTTTTTCCATGGAACCTTTGAGAGAATAAAAAAGGGGGAGTATTGTATGAGAATTAAAATATGGGGGTTATTGTTGATAATTATACTATCTATGGTTTCTGCTAGCTATGGCATGTCAGCTTTAGACTATGCAAGAAAGGGGCGAGAGTTTCAGGAGAAAGGCCAAAATAATGAAGCAATTGAATACTATTCAAAGGCTATTGACAGGGGAGGATTAGGCGATAATTTGGCCATAGTTTACAACAATCTTGGTATTGCCTATCATGACAAAGGGCAGCTTGACCAAGCCATTTCTGATTACAGCACAGCCATCAAACTTAATCCTAAATATGGCAATGCTTACAACAATCGTGGGAGTGCTTATTATGACAAAAAGCAGTACGATCAAGCCATTTCTGACTTCAACAAAGCTATTGAACTCAATCCTACAGATGATATGGCTTACAACAATCGTGGGCGTGCTTATTATGACAAAAGGCAGTACGATCAAGCCATTTCTGACTTCAACAAAGCCATTGAACTCAATCCTAAAAATGGTAGGGCTTACTATAACAAGGCTTGCCTATATTCAGTCAGAAACGATACCGAGGAAGCCTGTAAATGGTTCTACAAAGCTATTTCTATGGGATATAGCAATTGGGAACGTATCAAACAAGACAAAGACCTTGATAACATCCGTAATGCATCCTGCTATAAGGAAATAATGGCAGGTAAGTAAGACCAAGGTCAGTAAGGCTTGCTTGTTCTGTCTGGTTGTCCCAATTCTCACGCTTTATCCTCCACGATGCGCCGCCAGATGCTAATTGTCCCCGCCCTGCAACCCAAAACCACCAAGAACGATTATTTGTCCATGGTTTTAGGAACGGCAGTACAAGCCAGATTAGATCATACACTACTACCGTGCTCCCCGGGCTGGCGAGGGAATGATCCTTGCGTTGCTATGACCAACGGTAATGCGATCCTTCTTCGAATTCCGAAAGAACAAACAGATTAGAAATCCGCGACCTGCTTTTCTTCTTCCTCTTAAGATCAAATCCTCCCGATTGCATCCCTATGGGGCAATCTGTTATAGTCAACTCACCTCAATAAATGATTACTGTTGCATGAGTTACATAGCAGTCATAGGAGCCGGGAGTTGGGGAACAACACTGGCATGTCTTATCGCAGAGAAAGGTTATGATACCTCTCTCTGGGTTTATGAAAAAGACCTCTGCGCCGAAATGACAGCAACGAGGATCAACAGCGTTTACCTCCCGGGTTTTTCCCTCCCTGCCTCAGTGAGCATTACCGATGATCTTGGAGTAGCGCTTGATAAAGCCCGGTACATCCTCACGGTAGTACCGACGCAGTTCACACGGACGATTGTACAACAAGCTTTGCCTTCCATCCAGCCTGACGCTGTCATTGTGAATGCATCGAAGGGGATAGAGAAGAAGACTCTCCTTACTATTTCAGCCATACTGAGGGAAGTCACGAGCAACAAAGTTGCGGTGCTTTCAGGCCCGAGTTTCGCTCAGGAGGTGATCAGAAAACTTCCCACGGCCATCACCTTGGCCTGCGACGATGCATCTATTTCGTTGTTGTTGCAGGAGATTCTTAATACGCAGTATTTTAGGGTTTATACCCATAGCGACATTTTGGGCGTCGAACTGGGAGGAGCCCTCAAAAACGTAATCGCTATTGCATCGGGCATCGGAGACGGACTCCAACTGGGACATAATGCTCGGGCCGCTCTCATAACGAGAGGATTAGCCGAGATAAAACGTCTCGGCTTAAGTATGGCTGCAGATGAGCATACGTTCTCTGGCTTAAGCGGACTTGGAGACCTCCTCCTTACCTGCACGGGGCCCCTTTCAAGAAACTACACCGTAGGGAAAAAGCTCGGCGAGGGAATGAAACTGAAGGACATCCTTCTTCAAACAAAAAGTGTCGCTGAAGGCGTCGCGACGGCCGAATCAGCCTTTGAGCTCTCCCTGAAATATGGCGTTCAGATGCCTATTGTGCAACAGGTTTATTCGGTCCTTTACGAAGACAAAGAGCCCGGCCTCGCGGTAAGAGATTTGATGAATCGGACCCTCACAACGGAGTTTCATGCATAGCTCTCAGATAGTTAAGATCCTCAGTTCGGTAAAATTGGGAAAGATGTCTGTTGAAAGGGCACTCGAAAGACTCAGGCACCTCCCTTACGAAGATATATCTTTTGCGAAGGTCGATCACCACAGACAACTGAGGCAGGGAATACCCGAAGTGATCTTTGCTCAAGGCAAAAGAATTGACGAGATCAGGGCAATAGCAAAGGCCCTGTATAAAAGGAGCAAGAGTCTCTTGATTACGAAGGCTACGCAGGAAATCTATGACGGCCTCAAACTCAAAGATGCCATTTTTTATCCTTCATCAGGGATGATTTCCCTCGGTGGCAGTTTCAAAGAGAAGAGAGGATCGGTCTTAGTCGTTTCAGCAGGCACTGCGGATATCCCCGTTGCAGAAGAGGTTGTTGTCACAGCCTCGTTTCTTGGGAGCAATGTGGAAACGGAGTATGACATGGGTGTCGCGGGAATTCACCGGATGTTGGATAAACGAAAGCATTTCGACCTTTCGAGGGTTGTCGTCGTCGTTGCCGGAATGGAAGGCGCCCTGCCCTCTGTAATCGGCGGATTGACCGACAGGCCGATCATTGCGGTTCCGGCCTCAACCGGGTATGGCACTAGTTTTGGCGGGCTCACTGCACTCTTTGCCATGTTGAATTCCTGCGTTCCCGGGATCGCCGTAATGAACATCGACAACGGTTTTGGCGCCGGGTGTCTCGCCCACAAGATAAACACCCTATAATCATCTATGGCCATGAACGGAGAAAAACGGCTCACGCTCACCTTAGGAATAACTTTCTTGATCCTCCTCCTCGAAGTTGCCGGCGGGATACTGAGCAACAGCCTTGCGCTTCTGAGCGACGCAGGACATGTGCTGACAGATATCTTTGCCCTCGGTCTGAGCATTATTGCTGCGCGAATAAGCCGGCGGCCTTCGGACTACAGGGCAACGTATGGTTACCAGCGGGTTGGTCTCCTGGCTGCAGTGATAAATGGGGTAAGCCTTGTCGTTATTTCGGCATTTATTTTCTTTGAATCGTGTAAGCGGTTTGCATCTCCTCATCAGATAGATATCTCGTTAATGCTCTCCATCGCGGTGCTCGGTCTAGCCGGCAATGTTGTCATGGCATTCATTATCGGCAGGAGGCATGAAGATCTGAACATCAAAAGCGCATGGTTACATGTACTGGGCGATGCGCTGTGCTCTGTTGGCGTTGTCATCTCGGGCATTGCCATTTTTTTTACGCACTGGGCATATGCGGATCCCCTTGCGAGTGTCGTCATCGGGTTCGTCATCCTGTTAGGAGGCATGAGGGTCGTAAAAGAAGCAACCGTGATCTTCCTTGAGATGTCCCCGGCTACATTCCACGCAGAGGAGATTGCGAAGAAGCTTTGTGCTATGCCGGAAGTGATGGGTGTTCATGACCTTCATATCTGGTCAGTAGCACACAAGAGGGTCGCCTTTACCGCACATATATGGGTCCATGACCAACGCTTAAGCGAGACCGAAGCAATACGGCAAAAGATCGAGAAGCTCCTGAAGGAGATGGGGATCAATCATATCATCCTGCAGTTTGAATGTGCCGAGTGCCTAAGCACGGGGCTTTATTGCCAACTCCACGCTCAAGAGTAACACGACTCGGGAATACTTAACTGAACAATGCGGTTGAGCTTTCCAATGCAGCCATCTATCTGTTTCCTTGCAATTATCATGATTATTATTTATCATTAATCTATGGTTCAGGTTCTCCTTAAGAAGCTATTCGGGACAAAAAATGACAGGGAACTGAAGCGGCTCTGGCCTATCGTTGAAAGGACAAATGCCTTCGAGCCGACGATCGTCTCCCTCACGAATTCCGAGCTAAAGGCAAAAACTCTGGAGTTCAGGGGCAGGCTCGAGCAGGGCGAGGCGCTGGACGATCTACTTCCGGAGGCGTTCGCTGTTGTGCGTGAGGCTTCTCGGAGGGTTCTGGGGATGAGGCACTTCGATGTCCAACTTATCGGTGGGACGGTGCTCCATGAGGGAAAGATCGCCGAGATGAAGACTGGTGAAGGCAAGACACTCGTCGCTACCCTTCCCGTGTACCTTAATGCTCTTTCCGGAAGGGGTGTCCATGTGGTAACCGTCAACGATTACCTCGCCAGAAGGGATGCACGTTGGATGGGCCCACTGTATAACTTTCTTGGGATGAGCGTTGGAGTGATCGTGCATGGACTTACTGATGAAGAGAGGCAGGCTGCATACAATTCTGATATAACCTATGGAACTAACAACGAATTCGGCTTCGATTACCTCAGGGACAATATGAAGTACGATATAGCCCAGTATGTCCAGAGGGAACAGAACTACGCTATCGTGGACGAGGTGGACAGCATCCTCATTGATGAGGCGAGAACGCCGCTAATCATCTCTGGGCCATCAGAAGACTCCACAGACAAATATTACAAGATCGACAAGATAATACCGAAGCTCCGGAAAGATAGTGATTACACCATCGATGAAAAAGCACGAACCGCCATCCTCACCGATGAAGGCAATATGAAGGTGGAAACTTCACTCGGCATAGCAAATCTCTATGACCCGTCCAATATAGAGATTGTGCATCACGTCCTTCAGGCACTCAAGGCGCACACCCTTTTTAAGAGGGACGTAGATTATGTTGTAAAAGACGGCGAAGTCGTCATAGTTGACGAGTTCACGGGCAGGCTCATGCCGGGGAGACGCTGGAGCGACGGGCTTCATCAGGCGATAGAAGCAAAGGAAGGGGTAAAGATAGAGAGTGAGAACCAGACCCTTGCAACCATCACCTTCCAGAACTACTTCCGGATGTACGACAAACTTGCCGGTATGACCGGAACAGCGGATACAGAGGCAGAAGAATTTGCAAAGATCTACAATCTCGATGTAGTCGTCATCCCCACTAATCAACCCATGATCAGGGGCGACTATCAGGACGTGATCTATAAGACCGAGAAGGCCAAGTTTGACGCTGCCATCAGAGAGATAGAGGAATTACACAAAAAGGGACAACCGATCCTCGTCGGAACCATTTCCATAGAGAAGTCCGAGCTCTTAAGCCAAATGCTCAGGAAAAGGGGGATTCCCCATTCTGTACTGAATGCCAAGTACCACGAGAGAGAAGCGGAGATTATTGCCCAAGCTGGCAGAAACGGTGCGGTCACCATAGCCACGAACATGGCCGGTAGGGGCACCGATATTGTACTGGGGGGCAACCCGGAGGGACTTGCAAGAGATCTTTTACAGAACCGAAAAGATGTCACTGACGACGAGTGGCAGCAGGCATTGGAGAAGGCGAGGGAGAGGTGTCAGCGTGACAGAGAAAACGTGGTTCACGCGGGGGGACTCCATATACTGGGAACAGAGAGACATGAGGCAAGGAGAATCGATAACCAGTTAAGGGGTCGTTCGGGAAGACAGGGAGACCCGGGTTCTTCCAGGTTCTATCTGTCCCTTGAGGATGACCTCATGAGGATATTCGGCTCAGACAGGATATCGGGGTTGATGAATAGGCTGGGTATGGAGGAGGATATCCCAATAGAGAACAAGATGGTTTCTCGGGCGATCGAGAACGCGCAGAAAAGAGTCGAGGCGCATAACTTTGACATCAGGAAGCACCTGATCGAATATGACGACATCATGAACAAACAGCGGACTGAAATCTATGGATTCAGGAGGGAAATCCTCACAGGGGAGGGTTTGAAGGAGAGGATCTTCCATCTGATCGAGGATATGGTTGACGAGTTGCTGGGCATCTACTGTCCTGAGGACAGACATGCTGAGGAATGGGACTTGAAAGGCCTTAAGGACGCCTTTTACGGCATATTCTCGACCCCCGTTACCGATATCCCGGCAGACATTCCGGGTCTTCGGGATTTCCTTACAGCGGCTGCAAGGACCGCTTATGAAAGGAAAGAGGCGGATGTCGGCGGCGATATGATGCGGTATCTGGAAAGGGTGATGTTTTTGCAGGTGCTTGACGCTCAGTGGAAAGACCATCTTCTTGGAATGGACCACCTGAAGGAAGGGATCGGTCTCAGGGGCTATGGACAGAGGGATCCCCTCACAGAGTATAAGAAAGAGGCGTTTGAGATGTTCGCAGAATTGACGGACAGGATATCAATGGACGCACTTAGTAGGCTCTTCAAGATCCAGGTGAGGGAAGATGAACATGTTAAGACGCATCAGATTCTCCCCAGGCAGACGATACAGTATAATCGCGGAGAAGGCTCGGAGGCAAGCCAACCGGTGAGCAGGGGGAAAAAAATAGGAAGGAACGAGCCGTGTCCCTGCGGGAGCGGCAAGAAATACAAAAAGTGCTGCGGTGTGAATGCCTAAGATATTCATCATAGGAAAAGAGATCATCAAAAGGAACTTTGATCCCCTCAAAGGATATGGCGAACTGACAAAGCTCAAGTCTATCGATAAGGTCCCTCCTATGACGAATGACTCAATTGCCCTTTTCATCATCGAGAAGGATCAAAACAAGGAGGATTCCTTCAGAGATTTCTCAAAGGCGGTAACCGATGTCCCTAAACTCATTGTGTCTTACGATTATACTTTCGGTGGTTTTGGGCCCTGGCTGAGATTGCCCCTAACATTTCCAGTTCACAACCCTGAAGAAAAAGAGCTTATTTCCCTTGCTCGCCGTTTCATCGCTGAGAAGAATATGCAGCGGGAAAATACGCAGTTGAGGAACGAACTCTTCTGCCTCAGAGGAGAACTCGATCTCTTTGAAGTAATCGGCAAGGTTCTCACTTCTGACAGAGAACTTGATGATATGCTTTTTCTTGTCATGAAGACAATAAAGGACAGGGTCAAGGCGGCATCTTGGTCCATATTTCTCCTAGACGAAGAGACCGGAGAACTTGTATTAGATAGTACCGATGATAAAAAGAAAAAGCCGCAGAAAATCAGCTTAAAGGCAGGGGAAGGAGTTGCCGGTTGGGTGGTCCATGAAGGAGTTCCTGTNNAAGGCGCGTTCACTCGTATGCGTTCCCGTAAAGAGCAGAGGGCAGATAGTGGGAGTGATTGAACTGACTAGCAAGGACTCGAAATATCCGTTCACCAAGGAGGATCTTGACCTTCTCGTGCGGGTCGTGGATTACGCGGCCGTTACCATAAAGGTTGCCTCCCTCTATCAGAAAATGGCTGAACTTTCTGTCACTGATGACCTTACAAAGCTCTTTAACACCCGCTACCTCAACAGAACCATAGAGGTCGAAATGCAGCGGTGTGAGCGTACTCAGACATCAGTCTCACTCATTTTCATGGATATCGACTATTTTAAGCGAGTGAATGACCATCACGGCCACCTGACAGGAAGCAAGGTTCTTGTTGAGATAGGGCAGCTGTTGCTGAGGAGTCTCCGTTCCATCGATATTGTTGCACGCTACGGAGGCGATGAATTTGTCATTGTCCTTCCCCAGACGTCACCCGATGTCGCTTCCCACGTTGCGGAAAGGATACGCAAGGCGATAGAACAATACATATTTCTGAAGAAAGAAGGCTATGGTATCAAGATAACCGCCAGTTTTGGTGTGGCTTCGTACCCGGAAAGCGCACGATCCAAAGATGAACTCTTACGGCTTGCGGACGACGCGATGTACAAGGTGAAAAACTATACTAAGAATGGCGTATATGCCATCGTATAGTTAAAATACTCTGTGAAGAACCCTGCGGCAGAGACCACAGGGAGTTCATTTAAACTTAAAAACAAGCATCTAATCTCATTTCTACCTGTTTTTTAGTATAGGTTTTCTCCTTTTTTTCTACCAACCCAGATTCATATAGGACTGACTGTCACGTCCCAGGTAACCG
>DMNE01000431.1 GCA_003453735.1 Nitrospiraceae bacterium
TTATACAATAGTCTGGATTCTTGCCACGCTTCACCCCAGACGTTTACGCCAGTCTCGTAACAGTTAGGAGAGAGATGCGAAATGCGTTCCGATTCTCACTCATGTTCGTGAGCTGCGTCCTGCCGCTTCTCGGCCAGCTTCCTTTGGCTGAGGCAGCGGAACCGGATAAGATTCAAGTAGAAGAAGGGATNNCGAAAACTCCCATGCTGACACAGGCATACTCCAGTTGAAAGACCTCGAAGGAGAAACCCCCGTTCCGACTCTGCGCAATCCGTCTCTTGTTATTGCAGAGGAGAGGTTTCTGGATAATGGAGACGGTACCGTCACCGACACGATGCGGAAAATTATGTGGCAGAAGGGCGATAACGNNTGTTGTCGCAGAGAAAAGGTTTGTGGACAACGGAGACGGTACGGTCACGGACACGAAGCGGATCTTAATGTGGCAGAAGGGCGATAACGGAAAGGAGGTCACGTTCAAGGAGGCGCAGAAGTACTGCAAAAGTTTGCGACTGGCAGGCTATGTCGATTGGCGTCTGCCCACGCCCGACGAAGGAGAGACTGCAGTTGCCGTCGAATTGATGATGCCCAGACATTCATCTGATACCTATGCCCGCTTTGATCTCTATTGGTCATCCGACCCTGCGGTCTTGCTCCCATTCAACTATCATCCCTCTCGCGGAGCAGAGGTCTTGAGGGCCTATCCTGCAAACGAGGGCGACCGAGCGTTCGTGAGAGCTGTCCGCTCATTAGGGATCACAAAAGCTGATACTGGCAGCTAGCAGAGATTTCTCCGACTCTGTTGTGAGCGATTGGTTAAATCCTTGCCCTAAAGATCATACCCGACCATGTCCGTCGGTTGGTGAAAGCTCCACCCAGCCTTGCTCATGACCAGATTATGTACCAGCCCAAAGGCTACACTTCTCGCTGCCTTCCCCAGACCTATGCGCGCCTCAATCAATGTACATACCTCACGTATCCATGTGAAACAACATTTATTCATTTGTCCTCTTTTTTCTCGGTCTCTGAGTTAGCGGGTTTTTCCTCCTTGGGGGTAACGTCTATCTCAGTGGGTTCAGATAGTCCTTTTTTAAAATTCTTTATTGCTTCCCCTATGCCTTTCCCCATCTCCGGCAGTCTCTTCGCACCGAAGAGCACAGCAGCTATGGCCAGAATAACCATTAAATCTTGCGTGCTTAACATACACTCCTCCTTCTAAAGTGACCGTGACATATCAGTTTCTGACAATTTTCTCTCACGAACTTATTATAATAGAAAAATGTGCGCTTTTTCTTTAAAATGCATGCGTGCGTCCTTTAGTGATGGGTGGCATGCACCCACGTTGCTTTGAAGGCTGCAAAAATACAGCCCCGGAGCCATGCTCATTGTTTTGATGTTTGGGGAATCGGTATTTGTATCCGTTGATAACAAGGAGGTGATAACTGTTTATTCAGCAGGCTTAACGTGATGCTTTACAGGAACAAGATTGAACGAATCCTGAGGGTATGGTACATCATTAAAATAACCGTTTGGCATAGATAAGGTCTTCACGATTTTTTCCAGATACCTGTTTGCCACTTAATGGTAAGCATCGCGCGTACTATAAGGATGAGGTTTGGTTGTATAGAAGAAACCTGGGATGATAATGATATCAACGACGACACTTGAACATCTCGTCAGAACTTACGGTTATTGGGCTCTACTTGTCGGCACTTTCTTTGAAGGCGAAACAATAGTCATAATCGGCGGGCTTACTGCACAATTGGGGTATTTAGAATTACCCTGGGTAATGGTTGTTGCATTTATCGGAAGTTTCTCCGGAGACCAAATTTATTTTTTCATAGGACGCGTAAGAGGTAAAGCCCTACTTTCGAAACATCTTAAGTGGCACAACCATGTCAATAAGGTGCATCGGCTCCTAGAGAGGTATAATGATCTATTAATGCTCGGATTCAGGTTTGTTTATGGGATAAGAATAATGACTCCTTTTGTACTCGCCATGAATCATCGCATTAAGACAGGTCGCTTTATTCTCTTCAATGCCATTGGTGCTCTACTATGGTCGGCGGTTATTTCGGCAGGTGGATATCTTTTCGGCCACGCACTTGAAAAGTTAATTAAGGACGCAAAACGCTACGAATTCGATTTAATTTTGGCAGTTTTCATTATCGGAATTGTTATATGGGGTATTCGCAAGTATAGAGAAAACAGGACGCGATAAGCACTTACAGCAAAGCAACTGCCTACTGAGCCTTCCCGATTGTGGACAAGAAGTTCTGGAGGAACGTAAGAGGACATTATCGGAAAGCTTCTGCTATAGGTAATGCCCCTTGATTTCGTGTGATTTTTGTCTGTGCGAAAGATGTGCAAATTGCAGTGGATCAAACGCCGTTCATGCCTTAATCATGCTTTATTCTGTTTTACTTGTTTATCCTTGATAAATCCCTCTTCTGAGAGGACTTTTCTGTGAAATTCGCAATCGTAGCAGACAATTTTCTTTGAAAATAAACCTCTCACTTCGCCAAAGGAGTATGTACCTACGATAGCCCAACACATCCTCCCTCCGTTCACCCCTCCATTTGCACCACTGCTTGCAGCACATATGGATGCAGGACAGATTCCGAGCTCCTTCGCTCTTTCCCCATTAGGCTCCCTCCCGCACTTCATATATTCCCAACAATTGATCTTTTTCACAATATACCCTCGTGCATTCCATTGAAAGGATAGATTCCTTTGATGATCTTTTGTACAATTCTTTTTATCACAGAAATCTCTGAGTGTCCAATAAATAAATCAAATCGGTTCATAGATATTTTTAAGAAGGGGGGAGCGGTAATTCCTTCTTATTCTATGAGAGGTGAAAACGACCAGGCTTTTTTGTAACCTCTGATTTCTCTGGACAACCAGCTGGCATTTATGTCCCCTTTGGATATGCGAGACTTCGTTTGGCTGCGGCGGTCCGGGCAGGCCATCGTCAAACGTGGAGAGGATAAAGCAAAGACAGGCTAAAACCGCTTTGCGAGTCTCCTTCTCCGACCGGGCTTCAACGTCCGATGAGAACGTAAACCTCAGAAGAAGGACTAAACACTATGGGGCGAAGGCTACTGTAACAAGCAAAACTCGTGTGCATGCCCGGCAAAGCCGTCATAGCCGCATCAGCCGCAGTTCCCCTTCACGCTACATGCTAAAAGCTAACCCCGGCAGGGGATGCCCCCGAATGCTATTCCGGGGCGCATGTCATAAAAACACAGTGTGGTGCACGGAAAACAACCGATAAACTCTTAAGAGAAACGTAATCGGCTTGTGATTTAAAGTTCATAAGCTTTTGGTGAGACAGTCGTAGTCGATTTTGACCGCCCTTCCTAAAGCGCAGCCTTGCAAAGATTTCAGAATGATTGACGAATGATGTGAAAGACTTCCTTAAAATTGCCAATGTAAGGTCCGTTTTATAACTGAATTCAAACAATTGCGCATTTTTTGTTGCAGTTGCAAGTCTTCGATGCCTCCGCTATACTTTTATTGATAAACCATAAATTTTTGACGAGGAGGGTATGCCTATGTGGAAAACCATATTTGTCACGGTATTTGTTCTGTCTGTCGTGGGGTTTGCTTTTGCCGAGGATATCGTCATCACTGTTAATTTGGTGAATGAACAGGGGGTAGGGAAGGAGATTGGTACGGTCACCGCATCTGACAGCAAGTATGGGCTTATGCTGACGCCGCAATTGAGCGACCTGACGCCGGGGCTACACGGCTTCCACGTACACGAGAAGCCAGACTGTTCCCATGCCATGAAGGAAGGGAAAGCAGTTCCGGCGCTTGCGGCTGGCGGGCATTATGACCCTGCCTCTACAGGTAAGCATGAAGGACCCTACGGCAACGGACACATTGGTGACCTTCCGCCGCTGTATGTCGCTGCTGACGGTAAGGCAACCCTTCCTGTCCTTGCCCCGCGGTTGAAGGTAGCAGACATCAAGGGGCGGTCCCTTATGATCCATGCCGGTGGCGATAACTATTCCGACATACCCGCACCACTTGGCGGCGGTGGCGCCCGAGTGGCCTGCGGCGTGATCAAGTAGAAACTTCACCATGCCCTCCCTCCCCGGCACGGGGAGGGAGGATTTCATACAATGATCGCCTCAGGAAGTTGGGACATGAGTTGCTTCCAAGTTTCCTGTTTTTGCGAATCGCCATTAGTGCTGCTCGAATCACGTCATGGATATTTGTCCACAGTTTTAGGTATGTTCAACGAGGTTCTTTTTAAAAAACTTTCTTGCACAGGTTGCTTTTCGGTCAATATTTCCGCTAAATTAAATCCATGGCTAAAGATTATAAGAGACAAGAGCTTTCAGCACTCTATGAAATCAGCAAAATCTTAGGTTCGTCTTTAGATCTTAAGGTTAACCTGAAGAGTGCCATGAAGGTCCTTGCAGAATTCATGGATATGAAGCGTGGCACTGTTGCGCTCAAGGATAACAGTGAGATCGCCATGGTTGTTTCCCATGGACTTACTGAGGAGGAGATAAAAAGGGGAAGGTATAAGTTGGGAGAAGGGATCATCGGAAAAGTTGCAAAGCTGGGCTCACCTATTGTTATTCCCAATGTGGGGGACGAACCCTTCTTTCTCAATAAAACCGATTCGAGGCGGGAGGTAAATAAAGATGATATTGCCTTCCTCTGTGTGCCCATCAAATTCAAGTCCGAGGTGTTGGGCGTGCTCAGTGTTGACCGGTTGTTCAGTTCAAAAGGCATCTCGTTTGAAGAAGATTTACGGCTGCTGAAAATCATCGCTTCTCTCATCGCACAATCAGTAAAGCTCAACAGAGAGGTGGAGAAGGAGAAGGAAGCTCTCCTAGAGGAGACCGAGGAATTGCGCAGGAGACTCAAGGGCAAGTATAGCATCGGGAATGTCATCGGTCAGTCGGAAAGGATGCAGGAGGTTTTCGAATCGGTTCACCGAGTTGCTGCTTCAAAGGCGACGGCCCTCCTCAGGGGTGAAAGCGGAACAGGGAAGGAACTTATTGCAAAGGCGATCCATTATATGAGTCCGCGGACAAAAGGACCGTTCATAAAATTCAATTGTGCCTCCATCCCCGAGGGCCTTCTTGAATCAGAACTCTTAGGTCATGAGAAAGGAGCCTTTACCGGTGCGGTCTCAGCGAGGAAGGGAAAGTTTGAGCTTGCGGATAAAGGTACTATATTCCTCGATGAGATTGGTGACCTTCCTTTTAATCTTCAACCCAAGATTCTCCGCGTTTTACAGGAAAGAGAATTCGAGCGGGTCGGCGGAGAGAAAACGATAAAAGTAGATGTCCGCCTTATCGCGGCAACGAGCAGAAATCTCGAAGAGCTTGTAAAGGCCAGCAAGTTCAGAGAAGACCTTTATTACCGGCTCAATGTCGTGCCCATATTTCTTCCAGCATTGAGAGAGAGAAAAGAAGATATACCCCTCTTGACAGAATTCTTCCTCAAACGGTTTAATGAAGAAAATCAGAAAAACATATCGCACTCACCGGAAGCCCTCAGGATTCTTATGGAGTATGACTGGCCGGGAAATGTGCGTGAACTGGAGAACACGATCGAGCGACTTGTGGTCATGTCTCATAGAAGTATCATCAGGGCTTCAGACCTCCCCGTCGCCCTAAGGATACCTGAAACAACGGTTATGCCACCGAAAGGCTCCCTGAAATCGACCATTGAGGAAACTGAAAAATTGAGGATACTCGCAGCCCTTGAAAAGACCGCATGGGTTCAGGCAAAGGCGGCGAAAGTCCTTGGAATCACGCCAAGACAGATCGGTTATAAGATACTAAAATACGGACTGAAAAAATGACACCCCACGGCAAGCTGCGGGCCATCCTGCAAAGAGGGGTAATTATTTTTATAACAAAATACGATGGTATTTGGACATCAGGAGGACTTGATCATAACCCTCATGATGCTGTGAGGAAAAACCGCTAGCGACATCCTTTTCCGGAAGTTCCCGACTTCCGAGGATTCGCTCCTCATGTGGGCAGGCCCAGCCGGGGGAAAACCAGAAACTGCAGCACTAGCCAAGCACACACTATTCCAATTCCCAAAAGCCAGTCATTCATTGCCCTTACCCTTAGGTTGCTCTTTTGACTTCTCCCTCTTGGCCTCCCGTTTTTGTCTTACCTCTTCATAATCGACAAACTCGAGGACTGCCATGGGA
Organism: Nitrospiraceae bacterium; assembly: GCA_003453735.1. Lineage (GTDB taxonomy): Bacteria > Nitrospirota > Thermodesulfovibrionia > Thermodesulfovibrionales > UBA9159 > UBA9159. The sequence goes on from DMNE01000431.1 coordinate 6,191, forward strand.
GCACCGTCATTAATCCTGTTTCTTGTCTGGACAAGTCTGAGATACCCGCCGTTCCTTCCGGAAAATCTCGGAGCTATCTCATTGAAAAGCTTTGAAATAGCATCTCGGTTGGGGACTTGGGAGAGCGCAACGCGTTTGGAATGCAGATCGCCCTTTATACCCATAGTTACAACCCTTTCGGCGAGTTTTTTTGCTTCCTTAGCCTTAGCCAGTGTCGTCTCTATCCTCTGGTGTTCAAATAAAGAAATCAGCAGGCCCCTCAGGAGCGCCTTTCTCTGATTCGCCGTTCTGCCAAATAGTCTGCCGGAAACTCTATGCCGCATTCCTGTTTATACCTCCACGCTCAGATATACCATCATTTCAGTGCGTCCAAATCAAACCTCATTCCGAGACGAAGCCCCATGGAATGGAGTACTTCCTTTATCTCATTGAGAGACTTGCGACCAAAATTCTTTGTCTTCAACATCTCATGTTCTGTCTTTTGAACCAGCTCGGAAATTGTTTTTATTTGCGCATTCTTCAAGCAGTTCGATGCACGGACAGAGAGTTCCAGTTCATCGACACTCTTCAAGAGATTCTCATTTAAGGAAGGGTTACCGGAAGCCGACGACATTGTCAACAGGGCGCTCTCATTAGACACGAATTCTTGTCCTTCTTCCATTTCCTCTAGAATAAAGAGATCCATATAATCGATGATGATTGAGGCTGCTTGAGATATCGCTTTTTGCGGCGTTATGCTGCCATCGGTCCATATCTCCATGACCAGTCTATCGTAGTCTGTGGCTCTTCCGACCCTTGCCTTCTCGACCACAAAAATGACCTTCCGAATGGGGCTGAACACAGAGTCTATCGCAAGCATATCCACAGGGAGTCCTTCCTCTTTGTTGAGCTCTGCCGGTGCATATCCTTTTCCCTTCTTGATGTGCATTTCAGCATCGAAGGCCGCGCCTTTATCAAGCGTTGCTAAGAGCTGGTCAGGATTGAGAATCTCAATCCCTGAATCGAGATGCAAATCACGCCCTCTGACTTCCTTCGGCCCGTTCGCCTTGATCGTAGCCACCCGTCTGCTGTCTCCATGCATCTTGAATCTCAACTTCTTTATGTTAAGGATAATGTCCAAGGCATCTTCCTTGACGTCTTTGAGATGAGAGAACTCATGCAAGGCCCCGCGGATTTTCACTGCAGTAACCGCAGCGCCCTCAATGGATGAGAGCAGAACTCTCCTGATCGCATTGCCGATGGTTATGCCATAGCCACGTTCAAACGGCTCGGCAACAAGTTTCCCATAGGTGTCTGTGAGCGCCTCTTCATCAAACCGAATTTTGTCCGGTAATTGAAAGCCCTTTTTCTTTAAATCCATTAGGCCTCCTCCGCCTTAAAATTAATACTGTTTTTATTTTGAATAAAGCTCAACGATGAGCTGTTCTCTCACCGGCAGCTGAATCTCTTCCCGTGAAGGAATGTGTGATACCTTGCCCCTAAAGTTCGCCCTGTCCGTCTCTATCCATGCCGGGAGACCGCGGTGCTCTGCTTTGTCGAGGCTCTCCTGGATGGCAGGGATATCCCTGCTGGATTCCTTGACCTCAATGACATCCTCGGCTCTGACAATATACGATGGGATATTTACTATCTTGCCATTAACGAGAAAGTGCCTGTGAACTATCAACTGCCTTGCCTGTCTCCTATTAGCCGAAAAACCCATCCTGTGTATTACATTGTCAAGCCGGCATTCAAGGAGCTGCAACAATACCTCCCCGGTAACGGCCTTACTCTTCTCAGCTGCAAAAAAATACCTTCTGAACTGTCTTTCTACGAGGCCGTAAGGCTTCCTCACCTTTTGCTTTTCCATGAGCTGTACGCCATAATCAGAGAGTTTCCCGCGGCCTTGACCGTGTTGTCCGGGGGGATATTTTCTCCTCTCAACGCCGCATTTCTCGGTGTAGCACCTGTCACCCTTAAAATAGAGTTTTTCTCCTGCTCTCCTGCACATCCTGCACACTGCTCCGATATATCTCGACACTTACACCCTCCTTCTCTTCGGAGGCCTGCATCCGTTGTGGGGAACCGGCGTGACGTCCTTGATAAGATTGATGTCCAGACCCGCCGCTTGCAATGCCCGTATAGCAGACTCCCTTCCAGCCCCCGGACCCTTAACAAAGACGTCCAGCTGCTTCATTCCCATATCGACAGCTTTTTTTGCTGCAGCCTCAGCAGCCATCTGTGCTGCGTATGGCGTGCCCTTCCTTGATCCTTTAAAACCAAGGCTCCCTGCACTCGACCAAGTAATCACAGCGCCGATCTGGTCAGTTATAGTTACTATCGTATTGTTGAAGGTTGCCTGGATGTGAGCTGCACCGACACTGATACTTTTTTTCTCTCTCTTGGCAGTCTTTTTCCTCTGCGCCATATAGGTTATGCCTCCTTTTTCTTGCCCATGATGGTCTTCCTCGGCCCTTTCCGTGTGCGGGCGTTGGTTTTCGTCCTCTGTCCTCTCAGCGGCAACCCCAGTCGGTGTCTCAGGCCTCGATAACAGCTGATATCCGTAAGCCTTTTTACGGCCATGGATATTTCACGTCTCAGATCCCCTTCAACCTTGTAATCCCGATCGATGACGTTTCTTATTTTTACTACATCCTCATCTTTCAAATCTCTGACTCGGACATCGAGGTTCACTCCGGTCTCCTCTAAGATCTTCTGAGACAACGATCTTCCAATGCCAAATATCCTTGTCAACCCTATCTCTATCCGTTCATTCTTTGGTAAGTCAACACCCGCGATCCTCGCCATAATTAACTCCCTCTCCGTCTAAGTTATTGACTCATTAGTCAATGAGCCACCGGGTCTTAAAAACGGCTTTCCTTCCTGACTCATTGAGGAATTATCCCTGCCGCTGTTTGTGTCTCGGGTTCTCACAGATGATCCTGGTGACTCCCCTTCTCTTTACGATCTTACACTTTGCACATATTGGCTTAACCGACGACCTAACTTTCATGATTCAACTCCATAGATTCCTTTTCTTGGACTTCGCTCTGCAATCTTACACATACTATTTGAATCGATATGTTATCCTGCCCTTTGTCAGATCATAGGGGGAAAGCTCAACAGTAACCTTATCCCCTGGCAGTATCTTAATAAAATGCATCCTCATTTTTCCTGATACATAAGCGAGGATAACCTTTCCATTCTCGAGCTCGACCCTGAACATAGCATTAGGCAGCGTTTCAAGAATTGTACCCTGAACCTCTATATTTTCCTCTTTTGGCATTTTTAAACAAGTATTATAGATTTTTTAATCTATTTTAGTCAATATTCTCACGCCGTTCTCAGTCACCGCAACGGTATGTTCGAAATGAGCTGAGAGGCTGTGATCCAACGTCACAGCGGTCCACCCGTCATCGAGAACCGTTATCCCATAACTGCCTGCATTCACCATAGGCTCTATCGCAAAGGTCATCCCTTCCCTCAACCGCGGTCCCTGCCCCGGGCCACCATAATTGGGAACCTGAGGCGCTTCGTGTAATGACCTCCCGATCCCGTGTCCGACAAGAGCCCTAACAACAGAGTAACCGTTAGCCTCAACATATTTCTGGATGGCGTGAGATACGTCCGACACCCGGTTCCCCGGACTCACCTTTTCAATGCCGAGATACAGGGCATTTTCCGTCACCTGGAGCAGCCTTTCCGCCTCTTTGCTTATCTTACCGACCGGGAGGGTGATGGCTCCATCACCGTAAAACCCGTTCATATAGACACCAAGGTCGATACTGATAATATCACCCTCCCGTAATATCACCGATGAAGGGATACCATGGACGACCTGATCGTTGATGGAGGTGCATATCCCGGCAGGGAAACCCCTATAGCCCTTAAATGCAAGGGCTCCCCCCTTTTTTAAAATCATTTTTTCAGCAATTCCTTCGATATCCCTCGTTGAGATACCGGGTTTAGCCATATCGCTCAAGGCCCTCAGGGTTTCAGCCACAATGCGGCAAGCTGCAGCCATCCTCTCGATCTCCTCTGGAGACTTTATGATAATCATTTGCCTGCCCAGACCTGGAGCCTTTATTCCTTTTTCAAAGAGCCTTTTGTCAACCTTTCACTGCAGAAAAAAATCCGTCACCGGGAAGAACCCTGAAACAGATTCTCTCATCTCCTCCCCTTGAGTCTTCCCTTCTTGAGGAAGCCTTCATAAGACCGGGTCAGGAGATGTGATTCTATCTGAGAAACAGTATCGAGAGCAACCCCCACCACGATTAAGAGCGATGTTCCGCCAAAGTAAAAGGGTACATTGAATTTCCGTATCAGGAACTCAGGCAGAACACAGATAATCGCAAGGTAGAGGGCCCCGACAAAAGTCAGCCTCGAAAGCACCTTATATATGTACTCAGATGTTTTCTGGCCAGGACGTATTCCGGGGATATATCCCCCGTATTTTTTAAGATTATCAGCAATATCAACGGGGTTGAAGATGATAGCAGTGTAAAAGTAACTAAAGAAAAAAATCATCCCCACATAGAGGGCAGTATGGAGCATGGTTCCGGGGCCGAGTTGTTTAGCAAAACTCTGGACCCAAGGAATCGGTATGAATCCTGCCACCGTTGCAGGGAACATGATAATGGAAGAAGCAAAAATGGGGGGGATGACTCCCGATGTGTTTATCTTTAATGGCAGATGAGTACTCTGGCCCCCGTAAACCTTTCTGCCTACTACCCTCTTTGCATACTGAACAGGTAATTTCCTCTGCCCGCGTTCAATGAATACAATTATCCCAACAACCGCAATCATTCCTGCCACAAGAAAGAGTACAGAAAATATGGACAGTTCATTCGCTTGAACCAGCCTAAATGTGCTGAGGACAGCATTGGGAAACCGAGCTACGATGCCCGCAAAGATGACGAGTGATATCCCATTTCCGATACCTCTTTCGGTGATCTGTTCTCCCAGCCACATGATAAACGCTGTGCCGGCAGTAAGTGTTATCATCGTCAACAGTCTGAAAGACCATCCGGGGCTCTGTATAAAGGCCCCCTGGTTCATGCCTTCAAGACCGACCGCGATCCCAAACGACTGAATCGCACTGATGACAACAGTACCGTATCTCGTATATTTAATGATTTTTTTTCTCCCCGCCTCCCCTTCCTTGGCCATCTTTCCGATGGCCGGTACCACTACCGTTAGAAGCTGCAGGATAATGGAGGCGCTGATATAGGGCATGATGCCGAGAGCAAATATGGTAACTCTTGATAAAGCGCCCCCAGAGAACATATCGAAGAAACCCATCAAGGCTCCGCCTTTTTCAGCAAGGAACTTGCTGAGCTCTTCGCCGTTGATCCCCGGTGTCGGGATATGAGCGCCCACTCTGTATACTGCCAGGAGCGCTAGGGTAAAGAGCACCCTGTTCTTTAGCTCTGCTATCTTAAAGATGTTCTGAAATACCGTGATAACCCGCAATCAGATCACCTCTGTCTTGCCGCCTGCCTTGGTAATTTTATCCACGGCAGCAGAACTGAAGGCATGAGCCTTGATTGTTATCGCCCGCGTTATCTCACCTTCGCTGAGGATTTTGAGACCGTCCTTCGTGTTTCTCACCATTCCCCGCTGCACCAAAACTTCAGGAGTAATGATGTCCACATCGTTTATTTTAGAAATGTCTCTGAGATTGATGACGGCATATTCGCGCGAAAAAGGATAGTTCCTAAATCCCCTCTTGGGGAGCCTCCTCTGCAGCGGCATCTGACCGCCCTCAAATCCGGCCCCTTTTCCTCCGCCCGATCTGGCTTTCTGCCCTTTGTGTCCTTTGCACGAAGTTTTGCCGTGGCCAGAGCCTACGCCGCGACCAACCCTTTTACACTTCTTTTTGCTGCCTTCGGCAGGCTTTAAGTCCTCAATCCTCATAGTGGTCCCTTATTCCTTTATCTCGTGATTCTCTTGCTCTTCTTCGCCTTTTTTCCTCAATTTCAATACGACACTGGGGTCTTTGAGCCTGGACAGCCCGTCAAGAGTAGCCTTTACCGTATTATAAGGGTTATGACCGCCAAGAGACTTAGCCACAATATCCTGTATGCCCGCCACTTCGAGGATCGCCCTAACCGCACCCCCCGCGATAAGCCCCGTCCCCTTTAGTGCCGGATTCATAACTACAGAACCTGCCCCGTATTTTCCTATTATCCTGTGGGGAATCGTACCATCCCTGAGAGGGAATTTCATGAGAGCTTTTTTCGCCTGTTCCACCGCTTTCCGTATCGCCTCCGGCACCTCTGTTGCCTTGCCTTTGCCCATGCCGACAATCCCCCCACCATCACCCACAACAACAAGTGCGCTAAAGGAGAATCTTCTTCCCCCTTTCACAACCTTAGCAACTCTGTTGATGAATACGACCTTGTCTTTCAAGGTCAGTCCCTCTGGGTCAATCCGTCCCACCATACCTCCTTAGTCACGTAATATCTTATGCGTAATGCGTTAAGAGCTTTCAACCACAACCGGCACTCTGTAATGGGTTAACCGATTTTGTCTTTACCGTTACACATCCCGTCGCGCCTTTATTAAAACTCCAGACCAGCTTCTCTCGCTGCTTCAGCTAACGCTTTGACCCTTCCATGATACAGATAGCCTCCTCTGTCAAAAACAACCTTGTTGATGCCCTTGCCTCTGGCCTTTTGTGCGATCAGTTCACCAACCTTTTTCGCTATCACAGCATTGCCCTTATGTCCTTTCTCGGATTTGAGTTCTCCCTCACGGGTAGAAGCAGCCACAAGAGTTTTACCTTTTGAGTCATCGATAATCTGCACATATATATGGTTCAGGCTCCGATAGACCGAAAGTCTCGGTCTTTCACCCGTCCCAAAGATTTTCTTTCTTATCCGTGCATGACGCCTGTCTCTTCCTATACGAGTATCTTCAGCCAAACTTGCTCCCTCCTCATTCCCTATTTCTTACCGGCCTTACCAACCTTAAGTTTTATCCTCTGGCCAGCGTAACGCACTCCCTTACCTTTATAGATGTCAGGAGGCCTTAATGCCCGAATGTTCGCTGCTATCTGCCCAATTTGCTGTTTATCGATCCCCTTCAAGGTGAGAGTTGTCTGCCTCTGATCAACGGCGGCACTGACCCCTTCGGGAAGCTGATATTCGATAGGATGTGAATACCCAAGGGTAAATATGATCTTGTTTCCCTGCACCTGCGCCCGGTACCCAACACCCAAGATCTCAAGAACCCTCTCATAGCCCTGAGAAACTCCTGTAACCATATTTGACACAAGGCTCCGGGTAAGCCCGTGCAATGACCTGTCTTGCTTCAAATCTCCTGATCTCTTCACGAGCACTTTGCCTTCACTGAGCAGGACTTTGAGCTTCTCAGGATACCTCCAATTCAATTGACCCTTCGGTCCTTTTACCTGGATGGCGTTCCCATCTACCGTAATGTCCACCCCTTTGGGTATATCAATAGGTTTTTTACCGATCCTCGACATGCTTTGGTCTCTCCTTACCAGACATAACAGATAACTTCTCCGCCGACCCCGTCACGACGGCACATTTTATCGCTCAAAATACCGCTAGGCGTTGTTAGGATGGCAATCCCAACGCCTCCCATCACCCTTGGTATCTCGTTGCTTCCTACGTAAACTCTCCGCCCCGGCTTACTTATCCTCTTGAGCCCCGAGATCACATTCTCGTTGTCAGCATACTTGAGAGTCAATCTGAGAACGCCCTGTTTCTTATCCTTCAATATCTTATATGCGCGGATAAATCCCTCTTCCTTAAGGATCTTGGCAATCTCGAGCTTAATCCTCGATGCGGGGATATCTACCTTCTCAGCCTTTATCATAGCCGCATTCCTTACCCTTGTGAGCATATCCGCAATAGGATCAGTCAGCATCCGTTCACCTCTACCAGCTTGATTTTGTTACGCCGGGAATCTGCCCCCGCAGCGCCAGCGCTCTAAAGCAAATCCTGCACATCCCGAACTTCCTGAGAAACGCCCTCGGCCTTCCGCATATCCGGCATCTGTTATAGGCTCTCACTGCAAATTTCGGTTGTCTCTTTACCTTTTCTATCATGCACTTCTTAGCCATTATCACCTCTTCTACGTTCAGCGTGTCTATAAGTGAACGAGCAAACGAGTGAAGGGCTCTTTTCGTCCAGACATCCTCTGACCCATTTGCCCCTATACCATGAAACCGTTTATTTTCTAAAAGGCATTCCCAAGTGCCCCAAAAGAGCCTTGCTTTCAGCGTCTGTGCGGGCTGATGTGCATACGGAAATATCCATTCCGTGCACCATCTCAACCTTATCATAATCTATCTCGGGGAAGATGAACTGCTCCTTCACGCCCAGAGTATAATTACCCTTCCCGTCAAAGGCCTTTCCGGAAACACCCTTAAAATCCCTTATCCGCGGGAGAGCAACACTGATGAGCCTATCGAGGAATTCGTACATCCTGTCTCCTCTCAAGGTCACCTTGCAGCCAATCGGCATCCCCTGTCTCAATTTAAAGGACGCTATCGATTTCTTAGCCTTTGTTGTTACCGCCTTCTGTCCTGTAATCATCGACAGTTCTTTCTGCGCAGCATCCAACAACTTGATGTTCTGAACAGCCTCACCGAGGCCAACATTGATGACGATCTTCTGAAGCCTCGGCACCTGCATAACAGTCTTATAGGAAAATTCCTTTATTAACGCAGGAACAACATCCTCCCTGTACTTTTCCTTCAACCTCGGAAACATTACTGATCTATGACCTCCTTACATTTCTTGCATGACCTTACCTTCTTACCGCCTTCGAGAATAACATTGGCAATGCGTGTAGGTTTATTGCATTTAGGACAGACGAGCATAACATTTGATAAATGCAGAGGAGCTTCTTTTTCGATGATTCCGCCCTGAGAATAGGTTTTATTCGGTTTCATGTGCTTCTTTATGACATTTATTTTTTCTACGATCACATTATTATCGGAAGGTACTACAGAAAGAACTCTTCCTTTCTTTCCCTTCTCTTTTCCGGCGATGACCGCTACCGTATCTTGTTTCTTTATTCCTAAGCCCATGAAACCTCCTTACAGGTCCTAGAGACCTACAGAACCTCAGGCGCCAAAGAGATAATCTTCATAAACTCTTTCCACCT
>DMNE01000503.1:0-8847 GCA_003453735.1 Nitrospiraceae bacterium
AGGGTTGTTCTGGACAATAAGAACGTGCTGGATGAATGGGCTGAGAAGCGTCGTAAGGAATTAGACAACGGCGATGTTGAACAGGTCGTTAAGGCTATTCAGCGCCTGTCGCCGTCTACGGAAAAAGCAGAAGAGGTCTGTGAAAAGGCTAGCAACTATTTTGAAAGAAACAAAGAGAGAATGAGATATAACGTCTTCAGGGAACGGGGCTTTTTTGTCGGCTCTGGGGTAGTGGAGGCCGGGTGCAAGACAGTCATCGGGCAACGGTTAAAACANNCCGGAATGTATTGGACTGTTGACGGTGCTAATAATATAATCGCTCTTCGTTGCTGTTTGTATAGTAACTGCTGGGAAGATTTCTGGGAATCACGGCTATTAGCTTAACCCCCCTATTTTTAAGAGGGAACGGGGCAGATTATTGAATTGAGCAATCCCCCGTTAGAACAATTTAGAAAAGGTGGAGCATTTGTTATTGCTGTATTAATAAATTTGTCACGCACCCCATCAGGTTGTTCTTTTGTCAATAACGAACTATAATAGCATTATGACGGTTACCAAGACAGCCAGACAGAAACTGAGAAACAACACCCGCTATTGCAGCTCTACCCTCACCCGGTACCGAGATGTCCTTGAGTACGTCAACAGAATTGTGCTGGCAGAGTAGGTCAATATTGCGAACCTTCCTCACGACAAGGCGAGAATCACCCTCATCGAGAAGCTTATTCACTCAGCACGAGGTGGAGCAGCCGTCTATGCGGACTTCGACAAAAGGTTTTTCAGCTGGCGGTTTCCTTTTGGGAACAGTACTGGCTGTGTCGAGCACTTCAGCTATGAGATACACGGATGCCTCACATGCCGTGTCTGGCGCGAAAAGGCATGCCTGTCAGTCATGATTCGTCCTCAAGAAGAATCAGGGCAGGATGGAAAGTGTACACTCCCGTGCACACTCGGAATAGCAGAAAACGGATGAAGAGCCAAATTGGAGTCATGTGCTGTCTCTCAGTCATTTTTTTTGGCCTAATGAGCTGTACGCCGACAATAAGATTGACCACGGTTTGGAAAGATGAGACCCTTCAGGGCAAAAAGATTGAAAAAGTCTTTGTCAGAGGAACATTATGGGGGGAAGCCAACAGGGAACTATTCGAAAATGAATTTGTAAAAGAATTGAAAGCTCGTGGGGTGGACGCCGTCGCGAGCTATACCGTCATACCGTTTGAAAAAGCAGCTGATGAGGAGACGATCAAAACAGCCGCTAGAGTTTTGAATCGAGATACGATTCTTACCGTGAGAATGGTCAATACAAAGACAGTTAATCGATCGGTTCCCACCGAAAGCTTTAGACCTTGCGTATATCGAGATTGGCCTGGTACTCCTTCACCTTGTTGGACAGATCTAGTGCCGGGAACTGCCACGGTAGAGGATGTGTTCTTAATCCTTGAGACAAATCTCTATGATGCAGGCACCGACAGACTCCTCTGGAGCGCGCAGTCCGAGATATGGGTAGTGGAATCTGATGCTGTAATGATGAAATCTTTTGTTCAGGTGATGCTCGACAGATTATCTCAGGATAAAATGATTTGAGGTCGACAAAAGAGCCGCCCATGTGTACAGCTTTTTATCGCCGATACGATTGACGCGAAACAGGCGGCATGACGGAACTGTTTAGACGCTCTTGCGTACTTCTCTCCTTAATTGTTAAGAGTTCCAGGCTTCGGGACTGTGACTTTATTGCAACAACCAGAAAGAATATGAGTCATGCAGAGGAATAAACGACATACCAAATCGAAATCATCCAATGCCCTCTGGAGCGTCAGGATGAGGGCATCGAGATCGGCCGGCAGGCAAAAAGCGAGTCAACAATCACGTCACATCTCAGGCGCTGAAGGGCTCTATGAGTCACACGAGATACAAAAAATCCTCAAAGACTATCTCTCCAGAGCCATCAGCCATCCACGGGGTATGCCCGATAACATCGTGATCACGGTGGAGAAGGTAACGCAGAAGCCTATTAAAGTTTCTCTGTTGCCCGTTTTGACGATCCAATGCAATAGCCGCAGGGAGGCCCGTAAATTTCTGCAGGCATTCCTGTCAGATTTAGGGGTATCAGAGAAAGCTGTACGAAAGGGAATTAGGATTGTAACGGGTAGCAAGGCCATGCGGGGAGCATCTTTGATACGCTCGGGATCAGGTGTCCGGGTAGAGCCTGATAAGGCAAGGGGGGTAAGGGTATCGAGGTTCGGGATAGAGAAGATATCTCAAAAAGACCTGTCAAGAGAGCTTACCCGGAAGGGCATAAACACCTCAACTGTGAAAGAGGCAATGACCCTCGCTTCAAAGGTCGCATCATGCGAAGGCGTTACGGCAGAACTCTGCGTATCCGATGATCCCCACTACACAACAGGCTACCTTGCATCAAGAAAATTGGGTTATGTCCGCATACCCCATATCAAACGCGAAGGGAGCATGTGCGGCGGAAGGGTGTTTTTTATTGACGAAAAAGCAGAGGTAGACCGTATGACTGAGTACCTAGAAAAAATACCCGTCTTTGCAGAGACTGAGAATTGAGAACATGTTTTATCGTTCACTCTAGAGAGACGTATTCCAGAGAGAGGATAATTTTGATTGATGAAATCGCCAGTTGTCCTCATCGCTAATCCGGTAGCAAAACAGGCATCTGAAAAGATGATACTGCGTGCAGCAGCCCTGCTCCGTTCGGCAAGTTACGAACTGACCGTTTACCGTACGAGGAAAAAAGGAGATGCCGAGGTATTTGCCCGTCAAGCATCGCAGAATGGCGTTGCCCTTATCATCGCTGCAGGAGGTGACGGCACGTTCAATGAGGTGATAAACGGCATAGCGCATACCGATACGGTCATGGCGATCCTGCCTATGGGAACCACTAATGTACTGGCAAAAGAAGTCGGAATTCCCGAAGATGTGGAAAGTGCCGTGGATGTGGCTCTAAAGGGAGAAGCCCACACCGTATCTCTCGGAAGGATAACGGTGGAGGATCCTTTATCTCCTGTTACCCGGTATTTTTGCCTCATGACAGGAATAGGGTTCGATGGCGATGCAGTATATGGTTTTAGCAAATCCGCGAAGAGATATTCTGGGAAGGCTGCATATATCCTCAGCGGCTTGCAGACGCTGTTGAAGTATTCCCCTGAACCCTTGATATTCTCTGTGGATGGGGAGACCCATACAGGGTACTCTGCTATAATAGGCAAAGCTTCAAAGTACGGAGGAAATTTCAAGATAACCCCCGATGCTAGCCTTCTTACCCCCGAGCTTTACGTTTATATCATGGGGGGGAGAAGACGATCCAACATGCTCAGATACGTGGCTGCTGTACTGATGAAGAGGCATCTCGGCTTCAACGATGTACTGTACCGCAGGGCTATTTCCGTAAAGGTGGGCGGGCACGCCCGCATACAGATAGACGGTGATTATCTCGGTAAAACGCCTGCTACGGTGACAGTCGCCCCTCATGCGCTGAGGCTGATTTTCTAAGGTTTGACTCTATTTACATAAACTCGCGCGCCTTTCTTTGCAAAACGAAAGGCATGCGATTGAGCGCTCTTGGCACCTCTGCCGGTGAATTCGTGTCGCCATGGACAAAGGTATAAAACTCCTTGAAAAAATTGAAAAATCCTTGTATTATTAAGACTTCACAATAAAATTCGGAGGAAGGCCGGAGCCTAACTACTCTGGCAATAAGACACCCCATGCAAGACCTGAAGAAAGTGAGAGGCGAAATCGACCGGATAGATGACACGCTTCTTACTCTTCTCAACAAGCGCGCAGAGATTGTCCTTAAGATCGGACGTATCAAGCGGCGGGAAAAAGCGAGTTTCTACTCTCCGGAACGGGAGAGCGAAATCCTGCAGCGGCTCACCTCTCAGAACAAGGGACCGTTCCCAAACGATGCCCTCAGGATTTTCTTCCGTGAAATCCTCTCCGCCTCGCTTTCCCTTGAAGAGCCGCTGAAGGTAGCCTGCCTCGGCCCTCTTGCCACATTCACCCATCTGGCAGCCACGAGGTACTTCGGCACTTCTGCGAGCATTGTTCCTGTGGACGGGATCAAGGAAGTCTTCGAAGCGGTATATTCCGGTCAGGCAGAATACGGAGTTGTCCCGATCGAAAATTCGAACGAGGGGGTTGTGAGCTATACCCTCGATATGTTCATGGATTATGAGTTGACGATCATCGGCGAGGTCATGCTGAAGATATCCCATAATCTTTTGTCAAAGAGCGGAGACAAGTCAAAGATAAAAAAGATCTACTCTCATCCTCAGGCTACCGCGCAGTGCAGAAAATGGCTTGAGAAGAACCTGCCGGGCATACCCGTCCATGACGCCACGAGTACGGCAAGGGCCGCTGAGATCGCCTCGATGGAGACTGACGCGGCAGCGATTGCGAGCGAGCTTGCCGCGAAAATGTATGACCTCTGGTTTGTCGAACACAGCATAGAGGATTTCAAGGACAATTATACGCGGTTCCTCGTGATCAGCCGGGAACCATCGAAGAAAACAGGCAGGGACAAAACGTCGATCATGTTTTCCACAAAAGACAGGCCTGGTGCCCTGTTCTACATCCTTGAGCCTTTTAAAAAGGCGCGGATAAACCTCACCAAGATCGAGTCGAGGCCTTCAAAGAGAAAGGTTTGGGAATACATCTTCTTTGTGGATTTGGAGGGACATATGGAGGATAGAAAGGTCAAAAAGGCGCTGCAGCAGGTGAAGGAATACTGCCTCTATCTCAAGGTACTTGGCTCCTATCCTTCGGGCGATGTAAATGATTAAGCCCCCAGAATATATAGCCGCAATTAAACCGTACGTACCTGGGAAACCCTTTGAGGAGCTCGAAAGGGAACTTGGGATAACCGGTTCGATAAAGCTGGCGTCCAATGAAAATCCTATCGGGCCGTCACCTCTGGCGATTGAGGCCCTCAAGGGGACAACCAAGAACCTCAACAGATACCCTGACGGCAGCGGATACTATCTCAGGAATGCCTTATCAGAAAGGCTTTCCATCGAGCCAGACTGTATCATCCTCGGCAATGGTTCGAATGAACTCCTCGATATTGCTGCGCGGACTTTTATGAGGCCGGGGGACGAGGCGGTGATGGCNNCCGTTAACGGATTATACTCACGACTTATCTTCTATGCTGGCCGCAGTTACCGTGAGGACAAGGATGATCTTTATAGCAAACCCGAATAACCCCACAGGCACGATCAACAGGGCAGAAGAAGTAGCGTTGTTGATGGAGAGATTGCCAGAGGGGATTCTCACGGTGGTTGACGAGGCGTATTACGAATATGTGTCTAACCCCGATTATGCAGACAGCATGAAATGGTTCAGGCAAGGAAAGGACATCCTTATTTTGAGAACCTTCTCAAAGATCTACGGCCTTGCGGGGTTAAGGATTGGTTACGGTATCGCGAAGAATGCAATCATTACGGACTTGAATAAACTGAGACCACCATTCAACACGAATACTATCTCGCAGGTCGCCGCCCTTCATGGATTACGTGATGCTGACCACATAGAGAGGTCACAAAAGACGAATGAAGAGGGTAAGCGGTATCTCTATGGAGAATTCCAGAGACTCGGCCTGAGATACGTTCCGACTGAGGCGAATTTCATCTACATGCCTTTTGATAATTCCCCGGTCCTATATGAGAAACTTCTCCGTATGGGCATTATTGTGAGACCTATGGGGCCTGACGCTATTCGAGTGACTATCGGACTTCCTGAAGAAAACAGGCGGTTTATAGAAGCGTTGAAAAACGTCGTTCAGTAATCGGCGGGTTATTCTGCTGGCTGAGTTACTGAATGACTTAATTGCCAACTCCGTCATGGAATCTGAGGAGGAAAAACATGGACATCATTGTTTTAAGGCCTGATGCGACAGAAGAAGCATTGCGACATCTCGTCAAGAAGCTAGAGAGTAAGGGGCTGAGGACGAATGTATCAAGGGGTACCGAAAGGACCATCGTCGGCGTAATCGGAGATACCTCTAAGGTGACCGAGGAAGAGGAAGATGCCATACGGGTGATGACCGGCGTCGAAAATGTGATGAGGATTATTAAGCCCTATAAATTGGCGAGCAGAGAATTCAAGTCCGACAATACCATCATAGAAGTAAGGGCAAGGGCTATAGGCGGCAAGAAGATACAGGTGATTGCAGGACCCTGTTCCGTAGAGAATAAGACTATGCTCTTGAGCATAGCCGAAGAGGTCAAGAACGCAGGCGCCACATTCATACGAGGAGGTGCGTATAAACCTCGTACATCTCCCTATGCCTTTCAGGGCCTCGGTGAGGAGGGACTTCAATATCTGGTCGATGCAAGGGAAAAGTCAGGGCTTCCTGTAGTTACAGAACTCATGGACCCAAGGGATCTCGATGTTATGCTCAAGTATACCGATATCATTCAAATCGGCGCGAGAAACATGCAGAATTTTAGATTGCTCCTTGAGGTCGGCTCTGTTAAGAAACCGGTCTTACTGAAGCGGGGACTCTCTTGCACGGTTAAGGAATGGCTCATGTCAGCTGAGTATATCATGTCAAAGGGCAACCATGAGGTCATCCTCTGTGAGAGGGGAATCAGGACCTTTGAGACAGCAACAAGAAACACTCTTGACCTGAGCGCAGTTCCTGTACTAAAGAACCTTACGCATTTGCCTGTGATCGTTGACCCGAGCCACGGTGTTGGGAAGTGGGACCTCGTTGCCCCCATGGCAAAGGCCGCTGTGGCTGCTGGTGCTGACGGACTCCTCATAGAGGTGCACTCCAATCCTGAAGAAGCGATGTCTGACGGGGAGCAGTCTCTGAAGCCACATGATTTTCGGAGGTTGATGGAGGAACTCAAGCCGATAGCAGCTGCAGTGGGCAGGGAGATATAGGTACCGCATGTTTTTTGAGAGAGTAGCCATTCTCGGCGTCGGCCTCATTGGTGCATCCTTTGGGCTCGCAATAAGAGTGAAAGGGTTGTGTAAAACCATAGTCGGGCATGGGAGAAAGGAACAAAATCTGAGGCGGGCGAAAGAGCTAGGAATTATTGACGCTTACAGCATGGATGCCGCGAGGGCATGCGAAGGCTCGGATCTTATTGTCCTTGCAACGCCTGTCGGTATACTGAAACAGCTTGTTGGGGAGATAGCGGGTTCGATAAAGAAGGGCGCCGTTATCACGGATGTGGGCAGTGTTAAGAGTATCGTCTACGACTTAGAGTCTCTTGTTCCTGCGGGGGTGTCTTATGTCGGGTCCCATCCGATAGCGGGCAGCGATCAATCAGGCATTGACGATGCCAGGGCCGACCTCTTCAGAGGGGCACGATGCATTATTACACCCACGGAAAATTCTCACCGGGCTGCAATCGAGGAGATTGCTTCCCTCTGGGAATTGCTCGGCTCAAGGGTTGAATCCCTGGATCCTCATAAACATGACCGGATATACGCAGCTGTCAGCCATCTGCCTCATCTTCTTGCCTATGCACTGGTCAATGCCGCACATGGCTTCAGTGACGATTGCATTGAATATGCAGGACAGGGGTTTAAGGATGTCACACGGATAGCCCTGAGTTCGCCTGAACTCTGGCGGGACATTTCCATCTTCAATAAAGACAACCTCATCAACGTAATGGAGATTTTACAGGAAAATCTTGACCGGATACATGACCTGCTCGTTGCGGGGGACGCATCTGGGATCGAAAAAGAGTTTTCGAGGGCGCAGAGACTCAGGCTGGTGCTTTCGAATGACAATCAGCGCTCCGCGGCCAACAGCGCAGATTCAATGACTGCGGGCAGCGGACTTTAGCGTATCTCCGTGGAACAGGTGGAATTAAGGAAGACAAGGGGCTTAAGAGGAGAAATAACCCCGCCGCCGGACAAATCCATTTCCCATAGGGCGGTGATATGTGCATCATTAGCTGAGGGGAAAAGCCGGGTGCGGAATCTTCTGAAAGCAGAAGATCCGGTAAGCACCACGAATGCAGTTAAGATGCTCGGCGTCGAGATTCAGGAAGTGGACAACGAAGGGCTGCTTATTCAGGGGAGGGGATTGTTCGGGCTTAAAGAGCCATTTGATGTCATAAACTGTGGGAATTCCGGGACCACGATAAGGCTTCTCTCGGGAGTGCTTGCCGGTAGCCCATTTTTTTCTGTTTTCACCGGAGACGATTCTTTGAAACAGAGGCCGATGGCGCGGATTATTCGTCCTTTGAAGGAGATGGGCGCTGAGATCTCGGGAAGAGCCGGGGACAGATATCCACCCCTAGCGATTAAAGGGAGGGCCCTTAACCCGATTGAGTACGCCATGCCCATGGCATCTGCCCAGGTGAAATCCTGCCTGATCTTTGCAGGCCTTTACGCCGATGGCATCACAGCTCTTACAGAGCCGTATAAATCCCGTGACCATACCGAACGGATGCTCGCTGCCATGGGTGTGGGGATTGAGGTCGAAGGACTCACCATAAAGGTTAAGGGCTTCGGATCAAGGACCAAGGGGCAAAGGTTAGGGGTCTTGGATGTGACCGTACCCGCCGATTTCTCGTCGGCGGCATTCTTCATTGCTGCCTGCCTTCTCGTTCCCGATTCTGAGATCCTGATCAACGGTGTCGGGATAAATCCGACAAGAACCGGATTTTTGGACGTAATAAGTGATATGGGAGCAAGGATTGAGCTGATCAATGCAAGGCAAGAGTCGGGGGAGCCGGTGGCCGACATTCATTGCAAAACCTCGGGCGGCATGAGGGGAATAATAATTGGAAAGGAGCGTATCCCTTCACTCATCGATGAATTCCCGATACTCTGTATCTTGGCAACCCAGGCAGACGGGTTCACAGA
>DMNE01000503.1:8859-13446 GCA_003453735.1 Nitrospiraceae bacterium
GGGATCGCGATAAAGGGAAAGGCGTCTCTCATTGGATCTGAGGTCGAAAGTCACGGCGACCACCGGGTAGCCATGTCCCTCTCCATTGCAGGATTGATAGCAGAAGGAACAACAACGATTACGAATGCCTCCTGCGTAGGGATATCATATCCGGGTTTTTATGAGACATTGGAAAGGTTGAAAAAAGGTATTGGGCGATAGGCGACGGCGAACACTTTTTTCTGCCTCATCGCTTACACTCTTTTGACTCTTTCCTGATTTTCCTATGGGTAAAGTCATTGCCATAGACGGACCTTCGGGTGCGGGCAAGAGCACGATAGCACGTCGCCTTGCCCAGCGGCTCGGCTTTAGCTATCTTGACACGGGTGCCCTTTACAGGGCGGTGGCTCTATGCTTTTTGAAGAGGGGCATGCATCCCGACGACGGCGACGGCCCGTTGACTGAAGTGGTGAAGACTTCAGGAGTGCGGTTTGACAAGGGGAAGGTCTTTCTGGGGGATCAGGATGTTTCTGATGAGATCAGAACACCCGAGGTTGGACATTATTCGTCTGTTTTTTCAGCGAGGAAGGTTGTGAGGGACTTTCTTTTAGAGGTTCAACGAAAGGCGGCAGCTGATCAGGACGTCGTTGTTGAAGGTCGGGATACAACATCCGTAGTCTTTCCTGATGCCTGGAAGAAATTCTATTTAGATGCCTCGACGGCTGAGAGGACGAGGAGACGATACCGGCAACTGAAGGAGATGGGACTTGCGATAACGGAAAAGGAAGCCGAACATGACGTTGTAGAGCGGGATACGAGGGATCAGACAAGAGGCATCGCTCCCCTTGTGAAGGCGAAGGATGCTATCATAGTAGAGACCACAGGCAAAGATGTGGAAGAGGTTCTGGAGGATATCCTCGCGCTCATAAAAGATTAAGAAGCGGGCTGCAGGGTGTTCAGCGAATCCCGCGAGGAACAAACATAACTATGAACGGTGAAGAGTGTTTCTGCAGGTATTTATCTCAAATGCATGGTATCGTTTGCGTTGTAGGTTAGAACGGGGCTTGCTTTGGAGATATTGATCGTAAAAACTGCCGGTTTCTGTTTTGGGGTGAAGAGGGCTATTGATACGACCTTTGCGATAGCAGAGAAGCAGCGTGAAGGTGTTTTTACGTTTGGCCCTCTCATTCATAATCCCCAGGTCATTGAGAAGTTGAGCGAAAAGGGCGTAGTTCCTACTGAAGACCTTTGCCGCAATGACATCAAAGCGCTGATCGTCAGAACCCATGGGATATCCCTTTACCTCATGGAGAAAGCCGCGCAAAAAGGCTATGAGATCATCGACGCAACCTGCCCCTTTGTGAAAAAGGCGCAGCATTATGCTAAACTCCTCAAGGAAGAAGGATACCAGGTTGTCATCCTGGGAGATAGGGAGCATCCTGAGGTGCGAGGTTTGATGAGCTATGGAGGAGTTGATGCCCTCGTGACGGACGGCCGAGAGCAATTACCGGCCTTAGGGAACAAGGTCGGCATTGTAGTTCAGACGACGCAGCCCGTAGAAGCCCTAAAAAAGTTATGCAACAGGGTCATCGAGCAATCGAAGGAAATAAAGGTTTATAATACCATCTGTAACTCGACGGCAGTGCGGTTGAGGGAGACGGAGGAGATGGCAGGAAAGGTGGATGTGATGATTGTTGTGGGCGGAAGAAATAGCGCCAACACAACGCAACTTGCCCGTCTCTGTGCGTCTCTGCCTGTCAGGACTTACCATATAGAGACCGCTCATGAACTGGATAGCGGATGGTTTGAAGGTGTCAAGAGGGTGGGGATAACAGCGGGTGCGTCGACGCCTGAGTGGATCATACGAGATGTGGAAGAAAGAATTAAGGATAGAGGAGGAAGAGAGGGTAATGGAACTTAAAAACAATGAGATGGAAAGAATCTATGCTGAGACTTTTCGTCAAATCCGGGAAGGAATGATACTCACCGGCAGGGTTATTTCGGTAAAACAGGATGGGGTCATCGTGGATATCGGATATAAGTCGGAGGGGTTTATCACAGCAGAGGAATTCTCTCCCGAAGAACTCGCAGCCCTCAAGGCCGGTGATGTATTTGACGTGTATGTCGTGAGCATGCGGGATGCTGAGGGGACCATGAGCCTCTCGAGGGATAAGGCTTCCAAGATAAAAACCTGGGATGTGCTTGAATCGGCATTTGAAAAGGGAGCGACAATAGAGGGTTCCATTATCGGAAAGACAAAGGGAGGACTCACCGTCGATATCATGGGGATAAAGGCGTTTCTTCCGGGCTCACAGATCGATACCAAGGCAATAAAAGATATGAATGGCCTAGTCGGTAAAACGATGAGCTTTAAAATTCTCAAGTTGAACAATAAGCGTTCCAATATCATTGTGTCCCGGAGGGCGGCGTCAGAAGAAGAGAGACAGAAAAAGAAGATGGAGACCGTTCCGAAACTCACAGAAAGAGCGCGTCTTGAGGGTACTGTAAAGAATATAACGGATTATGGTGTCTTTGTGGACCTGGGAGGGATCGACGGACTGCTCCACATCTCCGACATCTCTTGGGGAAGAATTACGCATCCGTCAGAGTTCTTTGCTGTGGGGGAAACCATAGAGGTCATTGTCCTTAAGTTCGACGAAGGGCAGGAGAGAGTTACTCTCGGCTACAAGCAGAAAGTGCCTGACCCATGGCTGACCGTTGAGGAAAAGTATCCCGTAGGAACAAAGGTGACGGGCAGGGTGGTCAGCATAACCGATTACGGTGCATTCATCGAGCTTGAGCAGGGTATTGAGGGCCTTGTGCATGTATCAGAGATTGATTGGTCGCCGCGGCCGAAACACCCGTCAAAGTATCTCTCCATAGGCGAGACACTAGACGCAGTAGTCATTAAGGTTGACAAAGAGGAGAGGAGGCTCTCCTTAAGTGTGAAACAATTGAAGTCCAGCCCGTGGGAACTCGTGTCGCAAAAATATGCAGTTGGTCAGAAGGTGAGCGGCAAGATAAGGAGCATTACCGAGTTCGGTGCCTTTATCGGTCTGCCCGAGGGAGTGGACGGGCTGATTCATATATCGGATATGTCATGGACTAAACACATAAAGCATCCGTCAGAGGTTTTAAAGAAGGGCCAGAAGGTTGAAGCGGTCATCCTGAGCCTTGAGCCTGACAAAGAACGCATATCCCTCGGACTGAAACAGTTACAGCCCGATCCATGGATCTCGGAGATTCCCGAGAAATTTAAGCTCGGGGCTGAGGTCAGCTGTAAGGTCCTGAAAGTGACGGATTTTGGAATTTTCGTCGAAATCGAGGGATGGGTAGAGGGCTTGATTTACTCTTCGGAAGTGGCTCAGAAAACTGAGGAACCTTTCCACGAGGGGAATGAGATATTCGCGAGGATAATAAAGATTGACCCGGAAGAAAGGAAGATCGGCCTCAGCATGAAGCATGTGAAAGGTGAACGAGCATGAAAAAAGGTTGTCTGGTTTTGTTGGTAATTCTTTTTCTGTTATTGGCCTTGAGCGCGACGATAGCGCTTTTGCAGAAGAATGTTCCCCTGGGGGAAAAGGTAGCAGTCGTTCGTATCGAAGGCCCGATCATGGACTCAAAAACGACCATCGAAGAGATCAGAGATTATGTGAAGAACCCCTCTGTCAAGGCGATCATCCTGAGGGTAGACAGTCCCGGCGGAGCAGTTGCGCCGTCACAGGAGATCTACGAAGAGGTGAGAAAAGCAGTCTCAAAGAAGAAGGTTGTTGTCTCTATGGGCTCTTTAGCAGCATCGGGCGGGTACTACATTTCGGCTCCGGCATCGAGGATCCTCGCCAATCCCGGAACGCTTACCGGCTCAATCGGCGTTATCATGGAGATACCGAATATCGAAGGGCTTATGGGCAAGATCGGCGTGAAAACAGAAGTGATCAAGAGCGGACGGCATAAGGACATCGCATCGATATTTAGGGGCATAGGGAAAGAGGAGAGGATTATCCTGCAGAGTGTGCTCGATGACGTTCATGAGCAGTTTATAAAGGCTGTTGCCGAAGGAAGGAAGATGTTGCCTGATGACGTCAGAAAACTCGCTGACGGCAGGATATTTACGGGCAGGCAGGCGGTCGAGGTGGGTCTTGTGGATGAATTGGGAGACCTTGAAGATGCTGTGAAAGTGGCTGCGAAGCTTTCAGGGATAAAGGGAGAACCTGAAGTGGTGGAGAAAAAAGAGAGAACTTCCATAATGGATTTTCTCAGAGGCCAATTTCCTCAGCAATTGTCTGACTTATTTCCGACAATGAAGATAAAATATATCTTGGCACCATAGAGACGGGATGCAGAATGCAAGGAAGTCTTTCCATACCATGCATTATCTGTTGTACATCGGGCATCTCTTATTTTAAGGAGGAGGTTTATGACGAAGTCGGTTCTCATCGAAAAGGTGTCTGAGCGCATTGATGGCCTCACGCGGAAACAGACGGAAATCATCGTGGATACCGTATTTGACAGCATCAAAGATGCGCTCTCAAAGGGGGAGAAAATCGAGATCAGGGGATTCGGGAATTTCCGGCTCAAACAGCGGAAGCCGAGAATCGCGAGAAATCC
>DMNE01000254.1:0-437 GCA_003453735.1 Nitrospiraceae bacterium
GGCGAGTGTAGGTTTTATCACCTTTTGTAACGGTTGAGGAATCGAGGTACATAGTGAGTACATAATAACTGATGTTATCCCGACTGTCAAATACAAAATACTTATATACCTATAATTATTAGTGGCTATAATGTGACGAAAAAAACGCCAACTCCTTGAAATATAATAATTCATCGATCTCTTAAGGGGTAACATCCGCTCTAGGGGACCGGGCAATTACAGAAAAGCCCTTGCAAGTGCGGGTTTGTTATGATCTCGAATCTCACCTACTCCGTTTGGGAAGCAACAGAACAAAAATCGACTTGGGAGTTTGAAATGCTGCTATCCGAGTGTTCCTCCTATACACTCTCGTAGACGTAGCTTTCAAGCTGTTGGATCGTAAATTCTTGTTCGGAGATAATCCTTTTGACCACATCACCAAGAGTTATAATGCCGAT
>DMNE01000254.1:458-18115 GCA_003453735.1 Nitrospiraceae bacterium
ACCGTCTGTGTCATGAGTTCACTAACAGTCGTATCCTTAGAAGCCCTTCCTTTCAGGATCACCTTCCGTGCATAATCCCGTTCGGAAAAGATCCCAACAAGCTTGCCGTTTTCGATGACAAGTAAAGCACCAACATCCCTGTCAGCCATCATCTCCAATGCCTCGTACACTGTCGCATAAGGCGAAATTGACCACATTTCGTGACCTTTCGTTTTCAACAGTTCCCCGACTGTTTTCATTAGGTTATTCCTCCTTCTTCCAAATCATTATTTGGCTCGTTCCGCAAACAGCTTTTCTTCATAATCATCACCTTTCTATGATCGAACTGAGTCTCTATCAATCAATACGTATCTCGTAGCAAGCCGTGTTTCCCATGCAATGGGCAGCAGACCCGCCAAAATATCTGGATTCCCGCCGGTGGTGCTAGGAATACAAAATATTGTTGACTCGCACTACCCTCCGATGTAACCACCCAAAACTGGCTCCTTTTCAATCAGTTCATCATCTACATAGACTGAAGCAGTATATTCGATATCGTGGGTGTACCCGGTCCAGTCAAAAGGGCAGACTTTCATCAGTATTTCCAGTTTCCAGTCTATAGTATTGACGATATCCCGGAAATGTGGAATATGAGATTTTAGAAATTCTTTGTCAGGCTCAGGCATCTGTTCAATTTCTCTCACATAGCAGAGGAGTTCTGCCTTCATCGTCGTTAGTCGGGTGAATACCGATTCGCAGTAGTTCCTCACACCGATGTCTTTTAATGTTGCCATACCTATCTCCTTTCAGTGTGTAGCGAGATTTTAAAAGCGTTCTTCCTCAGTTGTGCCGCCTGTCCGCGAAGAACTCAATGATGAGCCCCCCATCATAAAGGAATTGCGTGTTGGAGTAACGAATTTGACAGGCATAACATCCTCCTCCAGCGTAAAACAAAAAGACCGAACTTGCCTCAGGGTTTTTTGTTCGGCAGCTCGGCTGTCTTCCTCTCAAGACCCGCCGATTTCCATTGCCTTCCTTCGAAGATTTGGTTTGTCGGGAACCCCTCTGTTTACTTCATTTCTAACACAAAAAAACTTCTCTCGTCAATTTGAAGTTTTATTAATCAATTAGCCTGATAGCTGTCATTTTAGACTTCGAGAGAGAAGTACGTAGCCGGATTCATTAAATAAATGGTTGCATATATTTTTGATGTTCATTTGATATATAATATAAGAAAATAAAAAGGGTGGTGAGACAATGTTTAGAGGACTTTTTCAACCTATGCACCTACTCCTAATTCTTGCGATTGCACTGATAGTGGTCGGCCCGGGAAAGCTGCCGGAATTGGGCAAAGCGCTTGGCAGAACCATAAGAGACTTTAAGAAAGCTATCTCAGGAGATGAAAAGGATTCAGCTATAGAAATAAGGAAAGAACCGACTGCAGGAGACGTGCCAGAAAAAAAAGTGTAACACTATGACGGCACTTATAGAGACTTCCACTATATAGGCCTATTTTATCCACTCATTCTCGGAGGTGTGGGAACCTCCTTCCTCTTGAAGATGTCACATTTATCCTGCGTGCTTTTTTGGTGTAACGCAATTAATGTGAAACAAATACCTGATGCGGAAAGACTTCATGCAGAATACACCAACCTCAATACCTGCCCCGAGGATTATATACTTCTCCCTTGTAATGGCGCTGCAGGGCAGCATGAGTAACTTTTATATGTGCTCAGCCGATTTCGGCGCGCTGCTGTTCAATGAGAGGGCCCTTGAGCTCATGGTTCAACAGCCCGCCCGTTCTTCACCCCTGCGAGATCTCCATGACCTAAAGGTTTAGTGTGGAAGATATTAACGGTAAGTTATGATTCCCCGACGGAACTCGATACAAAAGTGAATTGATGCCTCAAATAGAAAATCGACATGAAGCAAAACCCAAACCTGCGAAATTCACTGTTGGGTGACGGTGCAAGGAGATATCGGGAATGCGGCCGATGTTCTGAAGGTCCTGCAAATACGAGTGAAATACTAACTCGAAATTTCTAACGCTACAGCGGCAGAGGCAGAGGCAAGGAATGCTTTTTCTCATGATTTGGCTCTCTGTCTTGCCGGTGAGAGTGTAATAACTGTAACGACATCAGCGATATCATCTCTCAGAAGAGATGCCGTAACACTGTCTTCATTATTAAATCGATCTAGTAGTATCGAAATACTTCTCGCGATCCGCACCTGAAAAATGGTCATCATTATTGTCTCAGCTACGGCAGCCTTGACTTTGTCTACTCTCATGCTAAGCTATCACTTGAGAGATGAACATGGCTACTGACCCCCCTTTCAGAATAACAGCTGAGATAGTGCTGCCTCTTTCAATATTTTTCGGCGGAATCCTCCTAGGACTTATCTTTGAAATACTATTGCTCAAGAAACTCTCAAAAAAGAAAGGTAAAAACTATGAATTCTTATCCTCCATGCGCTACATGATAATGCTATCCTTCGCAGTTGTAAGTATATACGCTACGATACATTTGACTACGATGGATAGAACGCTTTTTCATTTCCTGAGGAAGACACTTCATGAAATAATGCTGCTACTGGGAACGATTATCGCAGCGAGACTGTTAACAAGCTTTATGAAAATGTACATGAAGGGAACAGAAGCAATATTCGGCATTCCGACGATATTTATAAACCTGGCTAAACTGCTAATTTATCTGGTTGGCTTAACGATAATTCTCGATTCGCTGGGTGTTTCGATAACACCAATACTTACCGCAATGGGTGTTGGCGGGCTGGCCGTGGCTCTGGCGCTTCAAGGCACGCTTGCTAATTTATTTTCAGGACTTCACGTTATCGCCTCGGGAAAAATCAAGCAGGGAGATTACATTAAGCTTAGTACCGGAGAGGAAGGATACGTCATAGACATGACTTGGCGCGACACTACTGTCAAAATGTCGTCCGAGAACGTAACAATTATACCGAATTCCAAGCTGGCATCCGCAAGTGTCACAAACTACTCACTGCCTGACAACGAAATGGTCTTTACTGCTCAAGTCGGAGTGGGTTATGAGAGCAATCTAAAAAAAGTTGAAGATGTAACAACCTCGGTTGCCACTGATGTGATGCGAGAAGTTTCCGGTGGTATCCCTGACTTTAAGCCGTACATAAGATTTCAAACTTTCGCGGATTCAAGGATCAATATGTCAGTAACCATGCGTGTACGAGGATTCTCGGATCAGGATATGATACAGCATGAATTCATGAAGAGGTTACATGAGCGATACAGGGCTGAAGGAATTACCATCCCATTCCCTGTAAGAACACTTTTTATTAGAGATAATATACCCATCGGGAACAAAGTTCGACAGAGCTGAATCTTCAGGATGCGGAGCGGGAATCCTCAGTATTTCAATGCCGAGATGAAAGCGACTATCTGTTTATAGATGGAGGTAGTATGCCATTGACTTTGCGTCATATTACAGTATGCTGCGGCGCGACGGGTTTTCAAAATGCTATTTCCAGAATCCCTTTTTTATGCAACCTTTTATGCAACAACGCCTTGACTTCTGTGAGAAGTCTGCTTACAATTTCATTATCGGGCGATGCTAATCCTAAGGCCGTGTCAGCCGCTTTGATGTTAAATATACATACANNCTTACTGCTATCAACCAGTACATGGTCCACGCAGAAATGTGCGACAACTGGAAGTACGCCCGGCTTCACGAGGCGATCCAGAAAAGGGCCATCGCCGAGATGAAGCACGCGGAGAAGCTCATCGACCGCATCCTTTTCCTCGAAGGACGTCCAATCCTCAGCACCTTGAACAAACTCTATATTGGTGACGAGGTGCCAAAAATGCATGAGAATGACCATGGTGCCGAGGAAATGGCTATCCGAGGTTACAACGAGAGTATCCGTCTGGCTGTCGAGGTGGGGGACAACGGTACCCGCGACCTCCTGCAGTCGATTCTGAAAGATGAAGAGGACCACATCGATTGGATCGAGGCCCAGATAGACCAGATCAAGCAGTTGGGGACACAGAACTACCTGGTGGAACAGATCTACTGAGGGACAACGCCTGTTGCATTTGCCCCTTGCCTGTACCGAGCGATGAACCCTCCGGGTGCTGGCCATTTTTCATGCGGCAATATGTCTTGCGTTGTAGAAAGCAATGACTATGAGATGAAGACAGCCCCGTAGGGATCATATCTTCAGCTTCATTGGTATTTTTGGTCTCTTTCTTTTACCAATCGCGGCAAAATATGCAAGTGAAAAGCCTGCGATGGAGACCTTCAACCTGCCCTGTGAAAGTTCACTGATGGCTGGACCGGTCTTCAAACTTTTCTTTGTCTTCTGACTCAGATTTCTCTTCTGTTATTTTCCCTTCAACAGGCAATTGAGAAGTTCCATTCTTGGCCTCTTTTTCCGTCTGTTCATATTCCGTGTCCATTTGATCTCTGACATCGTGCATAGCTTTGTTGATCTCATGCATCACTTTACCAAGTGTTCTTCCTAATTCTGGAAGTCGTTTCGGTCCAAAAACTAAAAAAGCGACGATAGCGATTACTGCCAATTCTCCGCCACTAAACACTGCTTGTCACCATCCTTGCGCTTGTGATTATAGTTTTCTTCAGTATATCACAGGTGTAACCATCAGGGAAAACTTATTGGGAGAGTCACCATTGTTTTTCACTTTAAGCCCTTTTCAATAACAAAGCTGTTGCTAAAGAAGGGTCGTCTCCGTCACCCGGCCAATCATCTCAAGCAGATGGGAACGTCGCCCGTTATCGCACCCCAGCATCGGAAACAATCAATTGTCCTTAGGTCGAGTGATGCTTCCGTACAGAATTGATCGTGCAGTCTCCCTTTGCTCCTGCGTTTGTTGTGTATGCTATATGGGCCTAAGAACGTATTTTCAGGGTGTCTGTTCCTTGTGTTCCTTGTGTATGTTTTGATTCCCCATTTGTAATAGTGTAGGATATATGAATGAACATTTCAAAGAAGACTGAATCTGTTTCGGTGGAGCAAAGGTGAACAGTGTCTATTAAGAATCTTGAGGTTTTTTTTAATCCGAAGAGAATTGCCGTCATCGGAGCAAGCGAGGATCCCGATTCCCCGGGTTACTTTATACTGAGAAACATGATCGGCAAAGGTTTTAACGGAGTAGTGTATCCCGTCAGCCCGTCTTCCGAATCCATACAGGGAGTAGAGGCATATAAAACGGTTAATCATATACAGACTCCTGTAGATTTAGCGATACTGTCAAATCCGGTTGAGGAGATCCTCACAACCCTTGAAGAATGCGGGCAAAAAGGCGTCAAGGGGGTCTCCATCCTCTGCCCGGACTTCGAAACCCGTGTCAAAGACAACCAGCTTTTCTCGGACCGGATTAAAGAGCTCTCCTTGAAATATGATTTCAGAGTTTTAGGTCCGAATACCCTTGGTTTCATCAGACCTAGCATACGTCTCAACGCTAGCCTTTTCCCAAAAATGCCGCGGTCCGGGACGACCGCCTTCATCTCCCAGAGCGCTACACTTGCCACCGCCTTATTGGACAGGGCAGTAGACAAAAACTTCGGCTTCAGCTATATCATTTCTGTAGGTGTTAAACTCGATATCGCTTTTTCCGACCTTATCGATTTCTTAGGTGTCGACCCCAAAACTAGGGCTATCATTCTTTACCTTGAACACATCAGCAGAGGCAGAAAATTCATGACCGCCGTCAGGAGCTTTGCGCGGTCCAAGCCCATCGTAGTAGTCAAATCAGGACGATTTGATATATCAGCACAAGTTGCACTGACACAATCAGGTTTCCTTGCGGGAGAGGATAAAGTCTACGACGCAGTCTTTAAAAGGGCTGGTGCGGTCAGGATCTCTGAGACCCTTGACCTCTTTTACCTTGCGGAGACGCTTGCCGAAGAGAAACGCCCAAAAGGAAAAAAACTCGCCATTATTACCAATGCCGGCGCTCCATCGATAATAGCAGTCGATGCTCTTCTGAGATTGGAAGGTGATCTGGCAACCTTCAGCGATGATACCCTTGCAAATCTGCGTCAGAATTTACCGTCGCTTAAACAGGTGCAAAATCCCGTCAATCTCCTGACTAACGCCTCTCCTGATGACTATAAGACGGCGATCAAGCATTGCTTGGACGAGAAGAATATCGATGGCCTCCTAGTAATTCTAGTGCCGAACTTCGGCACACAGCCCAGAGAAACCGCAGAGGCTATCCTGGCTGCAAAGCAGGACAACCCCTACGTTCCCTTGTTGACCGTTTTAATGGGAGGGGAGCAGGTTCAGTCCGCCAGAGACTTTTTAGTCGGAAAAATGATACCTACCTTCGTCGCTCCTGAACAGGCTGTAAGAAGCTTCATTTACACGTATCGTTATGATTACAACTTGAAACTCCTCCAGGAGACGCCTGAATCGATTCTGAGAGATTTTGCCCCGGACAGGAAAAAGGTAAGAAGCATTATGAACAGTGCACTGGATCAAAAGAAACTGGCATTGAACCTCAACGAAGTGACAGAGATACTGCACTCCTACGGTTTACCGGTTATTACGACGAAGAGCGTGCAAAGCGAGGATGAAGCTGTCCGCGTTTCCGAAGAAATCGGCTTCCCAGTCGTCCTAAAAATTGCCTCAAAGAAAATTTTCCACAAGAGGGAAAGAGGTGGGGTTATCCTCAGCCTGAAAGATGCGGGATCTGTGATAAGGGCCTTCAGGAACATAAAGGAATTGGCTGTTTCGAGCGGAGACCCTGAAGCTCACGTCCTGATTCAGCCGATGATCATCAAGCAAGGCTATAACCTTATAATAGGGGCTAAGAAAGATCCCACATTCGGTTCGGTAATTATCTTCGGGACAGGAGGAGAACTCCTTGAAGCTATCGGGGATTATGCAGTGGGGCTTCCGCCGCTCAACCAGACGCTAGCTAAGCGGATGATGGAGGAGACAAAGATCTACAAATTTCTCTCAGCACAGGATCCATATAAGGGAACTCTGAGACTGCTCGAGGAAATGCTCGTGAGATTCTCCTATCTGCTCGTCGATTTCTCAGATATCAAGGAGATTGATATAAACCCCCTCTTTATTAGTGACAGAGAAATTCTTGTCCTCGACGCGGGCATTGTCCTCGAAGAGAAAGCCGTACCGGATCTGGGAATCCTTAAGAGAGACTTCTGTCCACCGCATCTCCTGATCTGTCCCTATCCGTTCAAGTATGTCAGAGAGATCGAACTCGAAGATGGGGTCTCTGCGCTCATGCGACCTATCCGCTCTGAGGACGAACCTCTTGTCTACGAGCTCTTTGAGAGCTTGTCAGAAGAGACCATCGTATTCAGGTTCAACCAGCGCCTCATTGACATGCCTCATGAGTGGCTTGCCAGATACTGCCAGTTGGACTATGAAAGAGAGTTTGCCATTGTCGCACTGACCCGGGAGAGCTCTGAAAGGGAGAGAATTATTGCTGATGTGAGAATAATGAAACTGCCGGACTTAGAGACCGCTGAACTGGCGATCCTAGTTGCCGATGAATGGCAGGGCCGCGGTATCGGGACCATGCTCATCGATTACTGTTTCAAGATCGCACGGGATCTCGAGATAAAAACCCTCTGGATGGAAATTCTGAGGACCAACAGCAGGATGCTACATGTCGCAAAAGATGCCGGTTTTGGAGAGGTTTTTTCTGACGAAGATATGGTAAAAGTGCTTCTGGAACTTAAGTAAATTAGGTCATCGACGATGAACTGGTATGCACTCTATGTAAAATCGCGCCATGAATTTGTCACGCACGGTGAATTGTTGAAAAAAGGGCTAGAAGCCTTTTTACCAGCTTCAAGAAGGCTGAGGCAGTGGAAGGACAGAAAGAAGTGGATAGATTTTCCCATTTTCCCCGGTTACCTCTTTGTTCATATCCCACCGCATCCTGAAGCGTTCCTCAATGTCCTAAAGACACGGGGGGCAATAAATCTGCTTTCAACCCAACCCGGCTATCCAACGCCGATTCCGCCCGAAGAGATAGACTCCCTCAAGCTTCTGATTGAAAGCGGCACGGAGCTTAACGTCTTTCCTAGCCTGAAAGAGGGCGCCAAGGTGAGAGTAAAAAGAGGACCGCTCACCGGCGCGGAAGGAACCGTTACAAAGAAGAATGACCAGTATATCTTTCTGGTCACCATAGAGCTTCTGGGCAGAAGTGTCGGCGTAAATATTTATGCTGATGATATAGAGGCAATCTGAGGCGAATCGATACAGCGAACAGGATAGCGAAGCGATAACCGATATTTTAATGTTCTGACGAGCACCTTCAAAACCTTCTAAATAGTGCTATAATTTCCAATAACGGAAGTCACTATCAAGAGAGAAAGCAACTAGCAGGGAACTCCACCGTGAATATAATGAACTGGTTGGAAAGACGCTTTGGACGCTACGCGATCAGAGAATTGATCGTGTATATTGTTGGACTGAATCTGCTTATCTATTTACTGTCCTATGCCTATCCGCAAAGCAATGTAATTAGCAAACTATCGCTTGACCCCTATCTCATCATGAAGGGTGAAGTTTGGAGATTCATTACCTATATATTTATACCACCCGCTTCCTCGATTCTCTGGATCTTTTTTATACTCTATTTTTATTACATAGTGGGGACAGGATTGGAGCACGAATGGGGAAGTTTTAGGTTTAATATTTACTATTTCACGGGAGTGATAGCGACCAGCATTGCAGCATTCATAATTGGGCAGGGCGCTACAGCGCTTTATTTGAATCTGTCTCTTTTCTTAGCGTTCGCGTATATTTATCCCGACTATGAAATATTATTGTTTTTTATAATTCCCGTAAAAGTTAAGTACCTTGCATGGCTTAACTGGATTTTTATAGCATTCACTGTTTTGACAGCTCCATTTTCAAGCAAAATCACTGCTCTTATTTCTGTTTCAAATTATTTTCTCTTTTTTGGCAAAGATATTATCACAAATATCAAACATCACCAGTCGGCCTATTATAGAAGGAAATCTTTCAATGTCCTGCCCCCAAAAGCTACCATACATAAGTGTACTCTCTGTAAAATCACTGAAAATGATGACCCAAAGATGGATTTTCGATACTGTTCTACGTGTGAAGGAGATTACGAATATTGTGTGAACCATTTAAAAACACATGAACATGTCAAGAGGGAGAAATAAAGAGAAGGAGTGAGGTGCCGACTGTCTTTAAAAACAAAAGCAAGCAAAAGTGGTATAATTTTATCAATACTTGATCACAATCAACAACCATGACAGCCAATGATGAATGAAAAGAAACGCAACTGCTGGGAATTTAAGAAGTGCGGAAGGCAACCTCAAGGGGAAAACGCTTTCATCTCGGGCGTTTGCCCCGCTGCTATAGAAACGCATCTTACAGGCGTGAATGGTGGAAAAAATGCGGGGAGGGTCTGCTGGGTGGTGGCTGGGACGATGTGTGGCGCAGCGGTTCAAGGATCTTTTGCTCTCAAATATAAAAGTTGTGAGCAATGCGATTTCTATCAAGCGGTCAAAGAAGAAGAGGGAGATAACTTTGTGCCGTTAGAAGTTTTGAAAAGTCTCTTTCTTTCTTGATTCCCTGCCCTAGAGACTCTGGTTCATAACGTTCTTGATATCACTGACTTTTTGGAGACCACCGCCAGCCTCAGCTTTTTTATGCAGTATAAAGGCGGACAGTATGATTACTGGGAAGGCCGAAATATAGAATACTCGGGATGTGAAGAAAAAAATGGCTCTAATATGTTTTCCATTTACAAGGTGATCTCCGCCTGAATGGATGAACTCCTCTTTGCTGAACTCCAAATATTCGGTATGTTTTTTCTTATGAGAGCCCCGAAGCATGGATGATCTAACAACATTATATCCAGAAAAATGTATTGCTGAAGAGAAAATATTCAGCAATATCAACCCTGGCAACAGGATATTCATCGGCACCGGCTGCGGTGAGCCGAGTTATCTTGTCGGCGCCTTTATCAATTATGTCCGCTCTCATCCAAAGGCGTTTTTCGATGCTGAATTGCTCCAAGTGTGGACCCTCGGGGTGACACCTTACGCAAATGAAAAATTCAAAGACAATTTTCGTCATAACTCTTTCTTCATTGGGAATAACACACGGGAAGCCGTCAATAAAGGACTTGCTGATTACACCCCCATATTTCTTTCTGCAGTCCCCAAACTTTTTTATCGAAGAATCATCCCCATCGATGTAGCCCTTGTTCAGACTTCCCTACCTGATGCGCACGGTTATATGAGTCTTGGCATAAGCGTGGATATTGTGAAGGCAGCGGTTGAGACCGCTTCCCTGGTCATCGCTCAGGTCAATCGCCGCATGCCCCGCGTTCATGGAGAAACCTTTATCCATGTTCGGAACGTAGATTTTATCGTTCCCTATGATGAGCCGCTCTTAGAGTTTAGACCGACCATGTCTGGTGACATTACGGCGAAGATTGGGAAATATGTATCACGCCTCATTCAGGACACTGACACCATTCAGGTGGGATACGGAACAATACCAGACGCGGTCCTTTCACAGCTCAGTAACAAAAGGCATCTAGGGATACACACCGAATTGTTGAGTGACGGGGTCATTGAGCTCATGAAAATGGGGGTTGTTGATAATTCTTATAAGGAAATCAATCGAGGCAAAACCGTGGCCGCCTTTTGCATGGGGAAGCAGGAGACCTATGAATACCTCCATGACAATCCGGCCATCGAATTCAGGCCCGTCAGTTACACAAATAACCCCTTAGTCATTGCTCGCCAAAGGAATATGACTGCGATAAACAGTGCCCTGGAGATCGATCTGACAGGGGAAGCGACGGCAGAGTCCTTAGGAAAGCTTTTCTACAGTGGAATCGGGGGGCAGGCAGACTTCATGCGAGGAGCGGTTTTATCTCAGGGGGGGAAGACGATCCTGGCCCTTCAGTCCACAGCGGAAAATGACGAAGTTTCGAGGATCGTGCCCTATCTCAGAGAGGGGGCCGGCGTAACCTTAACGCGAGGCGACGTCCATTATGTTGTAACGGAGTACGGAATAGCTTACTTGCATGGGAAGAACATCAGAGAAAGAGCCATGGACCTAATATCTATCGCCCACCCGAAATTTCAGCCCTGGCTCATCGATGAGGCAAAGAAACTGAACATGATCTATAAGGATCAGGCATTCATATCTGGGGAAAAAGGCGCATATCCTGAGTCTCTCGAAACGCGCAGGGTAACGAAAACTGGTCTCAAACTCTTCCTCAGGCCGGTGAAGATCAGCGATGAACAATTCTTGAAAGACTTTTTTTATTCTCTTTCCGACCAGAGCATGTACCACCGCTTCATGTCGAGACGCAGGGACATGCCCCACGAACGCTTACAGAAATTCGTCATTATTGATTACACAAAGGAAATGGTCATCCTTGCGGTAACTGAGGAAGAGGGAAAAGAGGTTGTCGTTGGTTTGGGTCAATATATCATAGACGATGTTGCCCATACCGCTGAGGCTGCATTCGTGGTCAGGGATATCTATCAAAACATGGGGATCGGCAGCGAGCTGCTTTCCTATTTGACCTATCTGGCTAAGAGAAGCGGACTTCATGGTTTTACAGCAGAAGTCCTGGTGGAAAATCTATCAATGCTCCATGTGTTTGAAAGCATGGGATTTGTCTTGGAGAAAAGACCCGAAGGCGGCGTCTATGAATTGAAAATGTCTTTCGAGGAGTGATATGCTGGAGCTGAACAAATTGTGCAAAGACGGAAAGTCGGGTCTTGTCCATCCGAGGAGGCAACCCCTTGGGAAAGAAACCTAGAGAACCTTCTATCCCTCGCGAGAGGCATGAAACCGTCCGCAAAGACATCATCGCTATACTTGAGAAAAGATATCTTTCTGTCAAGGAGATATCTGCCGAAATCAGGATTTCGGAGAACGACGTTCTTGAACACCTCCAACATATCCGGAGGACTCATAAGAGAGCCCATGATCTCATGATTACCCCTGCTGAGTGCAAGAAGTGCGGTTTTGTCTTCAGGAAAAGGGAGAAGTTAAGAAAACCCGGCAGATGTCCGCTTTGCCGGAATGAAGCCATTCAAGAACCGCTGTTTTCGATTCAGAAAATCATATAGCCTCAAGAATCAACCGATGAGCCCCCCAGAGGAACCTACCCTCTCCTGCTCCCTTCCGCCGGGTGATGGGATTGCTTCTAACATCACGCGTTGATTGATGACTATGACTCATTAACGTGAGGCTCTGCATTATCTCCAGAGTAAATGCGTCTTGACAATATGGTAACATTATTACTGAGTAACTGAGTTAAATCATGTCGCCCGAACCGATGAATAAAGAAGAACTCATACGTCAAGTAAAGACGAACTGTGATACCGCCGATGCACAATCTTGGGGGTACTATTCCATATGTGGCCTTCTCATGAGATTACGGGAACTCTACCGCTCCGAGCATTCCCTCATGCCATGGGACAAGATACCGAAGGAACCCATGGCCGAATGGATAGTCTCAAAGGAAATGGCATGGGAGAGACTTGCCGGTAAATGCATGCGCCCCCTGGATATCGATGTNNAGTACGATCCCTTTCAGGTCGATGAAGTAAACATGGTCTTGAACCGCCATGGGCTGATATACGGAGTTGGGTACGGGCTCTTCAGCAAACCAACTTTCTTCCTCGCCCTTCTTGAACGCAAGAGAGAGTTTCAAGACTACCGGATTTTCTATTCCGGCAAAGAACTCTGCAGGGATCTTTCGGCACCCACCGCAATGCTCCAAGGGCGTTGCATATTCGTGAGGCTTGAGCGGCTTACGAGCCTGCTCTGGGAGAAATTTGAGGAATTAAAAGGCAGAAAGTTCGGCGGTCTCCTCAAGGATGCCTTTTCCCTCTATGGCATTGAAGGAACGGAGAATCCCTCAGAAGAGCTTCACAGAAAGATCGCTGCTGTTTCCTCTGATCTAACCGAAGTCATTGTCCTTCACGAGATCGGTGAGGCGTTCGAGGACGAACAGAGTGATGAGTGGCTCTCAATCATCAGTCGGGATGAGGATAAATGGACTGAATTATACCTAAGAGGCATTAAGGACATCCTGGCAGATACGTCTGATATGGGGCCTCTTAAATTTATTGTTGACCACGAACAGAGGTCCCTGCTGAATTTTTACATCGTCCTCATGGACGGGGTACGAAGGGAACTTTTCCCCGAGATGCTCAATGCATTTCAGCAGTTCTCGGAACACGGTGATTGGTCTGCCATCGAGGAGGCGCGAATACGGGGCTATCAAAAGGCATATAAACTCAGAAGTGACATCCTGTCCCTTCTTGATAAGAATTCAGCAGTCCTTAAGAAACATCTTGAAGCCGTGAAACAAGGTGGCTGGTGATCTGAGGTTTTGGTATGTTTGTCCCATGATCGCCGTCGAAGCGCAAAGAGGAGCTGCCATATCACATCTGCTGACATACGTTTGACACCGCCGCAGAGATACTCAGGAAATCATGAAAGGTGAAGGCGTGAAAGTGATGACGAATATGATGAAGGCAATCACTCCCGCGAATCTCCTCCTGCGGTCAAGGGGAATCTCCCAGTACATCACTGGAGGATGTTTTATCCCGAGCACAAGCATAATGGCTCCCCAGAAAGCCCACCCAGCCCACAGATCGGGGAATTTCTGCACGAGGTGGGATATCTCGTATGGCAAAGAGACTTTAACTACATCACCCAGAATCTGAAGAATAGCAACAAATCCCATGATCAGAAGTATCACAACGAGTATTCTTGATAACAATCTGTGCCGTTTGCCGAGGAAGGCGTAGGCGATGTGACCGCCATCTAGCTGGCCTATGGGGATAAGGTTCAAAGAAGTGACAAAGAAACCGAGCCAGCCGGCAAACGCGACAGGATGCAACAGGATTTCATGTGATTCCGGAGGGACGCCTATCACGAGGCGTATAAGCAATGAAAAGAGCAGCGAATCGCCAAGACCCAGAGATGTCTTTGCCTCATTCGCAGGAACAACGCTGGAATAACTTAGACCTATGACTGCTACGACAACAGAGAGGAGAAAACCGGCGATAGGCCCAGACGCACCCACATCTATCAAAGCTCTCCTTGTGGTTATTGGAGACCTCATTTTAATAAATGCTCCTAATGTGCCTATAGTTGGAATTAGTGGAGGGACAGGGATAAAATATGGCAAGGTTGCCTCTATATGGTGTTTTCTCGCTGAAAGATAGTGAGCTAATTCATGGCCAAGAAGTATCGTCATCAGGGTTAAAGAGAAATCCAGGCCTTTAAATATCAGCGACGGGTTTTTAGTTATGTCGACACCCTTGAAATTCGCGCCCGCCACGAGAGTAAAAAAAAATGTGAGCGCAAAAAGAACTATGTGCAAGTATGGGATTTTCTTCATGGAATCACTTCTGCTTTCAGGTCATAATCATAGGCATCCTTTATCCGCACATGTACAAATTCACCTTTTGTAACCGTATCGTCTTCGATAAAGACAACCCCATCTATCTCCGGAGCCTGGGAAGAGAGCCTCGCAATGGCAACCCCTCCATTCACTTCATCGACAAGGGCCTTGAATCTTTTCCCCAGCAGTGTCCTGTTTTTATCCACTGAAATACGCGACTGGATCCTCATAATCTCATCACGCCTTCTCTCTTTAATCCTCTTCTGGACATTTCCCTTCATGCGATAAGCGGGTGTCCCTTCCTCCTTTGAATAGGTGAAGACCCCAAGCCGCTCAAATCTCATATCTTCCACAAATCTCTTCAATGCGTNNCGGGAATCGCCTCTCTTATCTTCTGAAGCTCTTTCACGTACCACGCTTTTGTCCCACCCCTTCCCATTGCTTTAAGTATCTTGTTTTCTGAATGTTGCAGAGGGATGTCAAGATATTTGCAGACCTTGTCTTCATCCGCCACAACCGACAACAGCTCATCATTGATGGCCGTGGGATAGAGATAAAGCAGACGAATCCAGAAATCGCCGCTGACACAGCAAATATCTCTCAGCAGAGAAGGCAAGGCATAGCCTTTGAATTCTTTCCCGTAGCTTCCTATGTCCTGGGCAACGAGGATAAGCTCCTTCACGCCTGCCCGTATATATTCCTCTGTTTTCCTCAGGATACGTTCAGGTTCAATGTTCCTGAAGGACCCCCTGATGGAAGGTATGACACAATAGGTGCAGCCCCTATTACAGCCATCCGCTATTTTGAGATAGGCGTAAGGATGAGTCGATAGTCCAACGGCAGGAGCCTCAAGCTCTTTGATTTTCTGGGTTTCTTGACCGTTGACTGTCGACGGCCGACGGGAGAGTTTTTTACAATACTCTACGATCTTGTCATCCTCACCAACGCCCCAAAGGGCATCTATTTCAGGAATCTCCCTTANNAGGATTTCCTCTATGGATTCCCTCTTTGCATCTTCGATAAAACCGCAGGTATTAATGAAGATGATGTCAGCATCTTCAGGCTCAGGGGTATAGAGGAATCCCTCTCCTCTGAGATTTCCGAGGAGATCGTCTGAGTCCACGCGATTCTTCGGACAGCCGAGGCTGACCATGGACACCTTATCCATTCGCCCTCTTCGCTATCCGGAAGATGATGATATAGCTCACTATAGATGAAATTGTGCCTATGAGGAGTGTTCCGACGATAAACGGCTTAAGGAGCGGACTCACATCATTCAACAGCACAATGAGGTTTATATGTTTCCAGTTGATATCGGGGAGTATGTTTATGCCAAGGCATTTCGCTCCTACCCAGGTACTGAACGTGTAGATGGGAACAATTGTCCATGGATTCGTGATGTACACGCCCACGATGGTTGCAAGCCTGTTTAATCTAAATGTCGATGCAAGGATAATACCGAGCACCGTGTGGATGCCAAAGAGAGGCGACATGCCGATGAACACCCCGAGGGCAAAGGCCACGGCTATCCGCTGAGGGGTGTCCTTGATCTCGAAAAGCAACCGAATTCTATGTTTTAATGCCAATGCCTGTATCCCTCCACAGAAAACGGCTTCTCACTCTTATCAAGATATACAACCACCCTCTCCGATGGCGCAATCTCGCCGATACACAAAGCGTCAAACTTCTCTTGGGGCGGCGCCGTAAAGAGCAGTTCGTAATCCTCTCCTCCTGAAGTGGCGAGCGCATAGGGATCCAGCCCCAAAGCATACGCAGCCTTTTTCATCTGCGGAGAAATTGGCACCTGTCCCAGACAGACCCGCGCGCCAACGCCGCTCTCGTCGCATATCCTCGAAAGGTCGATGAATAATCCGTCGCTGATATCGATCATTGACGTCGCACGAGGAGAGTACTGATTCGGGTTCCTCGCCTCGGGCAAGAGATGTCTTGAGATGAGCGGATGCATTACTCTCCATGCCAGCGGTTTGTCAGTCTCGTCACCACATTCCATCGGGAGCGGTCGGTTGATGATCTTCAATAATGCGAGCCCACATGCAGCGTCACCGAGATGCCCGGTAACGTAGATCCTGTCGCCAGGCCGTGCGCCAGAACGCAGCACCGGTTTTTTCACATATCCGATGAGCGCTGCAGAGATGGCCATGCCTGATTGTGTCGACGATAGGTCACCACCGATAAGCTGAACGGAATACATGCTCATGGCTTTTTCAACGCCGTCAAAGAAAGCTTCCATGAATCCGTCATCAGTATCCCCGCCCCATGCGATATCGAGAAGAATAAATCGGGGGTTACCGCCCATGGCATAGATATCGCTGACATTCACCGATATGATCTTGAATCCAAGTTGATAGGGAGTCATAAAGTTAAGGTTGAAATGGATACCCTCCACCATCATATCAGTGGTGAGGAGGAGATACTGATTGTCCGGCATTACGACAGCCGAATCATCACCTATGCCGGCGACCACCTCTTTTGAACATATCGAGAATCTCTCCCGTATCCTCTTGAGAAGAGATAATTCCCCTCTTTCAGATAACTTCATATCTTCTCTATCATAACGCGTTTTGCGTAAAAAAAATCCCTCGATTCGACAATCACAGATACGATTTGAGCGACATCAGAGATTTTTCGGTAACAGCCCTCAATGACGAGGAGACTCCGTAGCCTCGACTGTTTGAGCCACGGGGGCGAGTTTCGAGGCTGCGGCGGAATAAGCTCAGAACTATCAAAGATATTGTCACAAGCGAAAGTCAAGCCTGTGTATTACTCACGTATGACCTTCACTTTGCCCTTTTATTCGCTTTGAGAGCCACTTTGAGGACGTCGTCCATGGTATCCGCAAAGATAAATTCCATGTCTTTTTTAATATATTTCGGGATGTCTTCGAGGTCTTTCTTATTTCTAGACGGTATGATCACCCGATTAATCCCCATCCTCTTTGCAGCAAGNNGCAACATGCTTGCTCACCGGCCTTCCCGTAAATGCAGAGGCGATGGCAGCTGCCATGGTTATTCCGGCAGAAGGACCGTCCTTTGGAATCGCCCCTGCAGGGACATGGATGTGCATATCTGTTTTTGAAAAGAGGTCATCGCTGATGCCGAGACGTTTAGAGCGGGAGCGAACATAACTCAAGGCTGCCTGGGCAGACTCCTTCATCACATCTCCCAATTGCCCTGTCAGGGTCAACCCCTTCTCCCCTCTCATCTTCGTCGCTTCCACGAAGATGATGTCGCCGCCGGTTGGC
>DMNE01000095.1 GCA_003453735.1 Nitrospiraceae bacterium
TATTCAACTTAGAGCTAGCTCCCCGATCACTGAGTTTATGGCTTATCACCTTCCATACAACCCAATTATCTGGGCATGTGAAAGAATATGCCCTTTCATGGCTTTCTCAACGTCCGCTTTTTTTGCAGTCGTACTAAGGGTAAGGGGCATATCGAGGGCATAAAGCTTAAAGAAATACCGGTGCCTGCCGGAAGGCGGACATGGCCCACCATAATCGTTCTTCCTGAAGTCATTGACTCCCTGAAGGGCACCGTTCGGGACGGTGTTCTCTTTTATCTCTGCTGTTTTCGGATCAATGTTCCACAAAACCCAGTGAACCCATGTGCCTACAGGTGCATCAGGGTCGTCAACTATGAGTGCCAAAGACTTTGTCTCAGCAGGGATATCCTCAATTTTCAGTGGTGGATTCACATCGCTTCCNNTCACAGGTATATTTCTGCGGTATATCCCCATTGTTCTGAAATGCCGGACTTGATATTCTGAATTCGCCCATTTTCTCTGCCTCCTTGCTCTTGGTTTGAGAAACAAAACAAATTGTAATAAGTATTGTTATGAGAGAGACTCTCGCGTATCTCATCTTCTCCCCCGTTCACAGAAGATCACTTCGGGTTTCCTCTTTGAAGCTCTGCGCTCAGGCGTCGAAACACTCCATTGTCCTGAGTTTATTGCTCTCAAAATGCCGCCTCTCGCACCATATCTTGCCGATCATGGGCGCCTCACCTGAAGGTTTCAGCATCCTCGCCCATTTGCAGTCCTGGCATTTCCTGCCTTTCTCCGACAAAAGCGGGATAAAACAAGGCATACTCCTGCTCTGTCCCATCGGCAGCTTCCTCTTGCTGCACCAAACGGTTCCGGATGGAGGTCTTTGCCCGTCAGGAGCCCTGTCAAGTCCGTATTTACAACAGCTGCACGTGTACATCGCAAATCAATGCCTATCCCCCCTTTTTCCTCTGGCAGAAGGGCAAGGGCAAAAACCAGCACTGCCGGGAAAGACATATGCGTTATTGAGCCTTCTTATTGTAAACAACTCCATTACTCCTATTTAACCATAAATACGGTAATTGTCAAAGGAATGTCTCTCCTTCCCTTCTTGAGCGAAAACCTCCACCTTCTTCATGGTTTGAGGATTTCTCTCAAATGAGGTACAATCTGAGACAATGAAGAACCGTTATTCAACAATTCACCCATTATTCATGTCCTTCTACTCGAGATCTTTATATCAAGACGTAGGAAAGAACTGGAAAAAGATATCATTTCTGTATCTTTTCCTCCTCCTCTCGGTCTGTTTGATTCCCGTAATATTTAAAATACATTCACAGGTCTCTGATTATCTTCTTCGTGAGGCACCGAGGATCGTCAAGCAGGTTCCGGTGCTCACCATTTCGAAAGGCATCGTTACGGTGAACGAAAAAATGCCTTACATCATCGGAAATCCTGAGAACAACAAACCGCTCATCATCATTGATACTACGGGGCAGTTCACTTCTTTAAGCGGCTCCGATGCTATCGCCCTTTTGACAAAAACAAAACTGATTATCAAGACGGACTCCTCAGAAATTCGGCTTTTCGACCTGGCGGACGTGG
The DNA here is from genome assembly GCA_003453735.1 of Nitrospiraceae bacterium. Lineage (GTDB taxonomy): Bacteria > Nitrospirota > Thermodesulfovibrionia > Thermodesulfovibrionales > UBA9159 > UBA9159. The sequence continues at coordinate 1,585 of DMNE01000095.1, forward strand.
ACAGTCTCCGCATCGATCAACCCAAACTCTATGAATGGATAGAGACCTTCAGCGAAAGTTTTGGCTTTATCCTTTATCCCATCGCTCTTCTTGTTTCTTTTCTGTTTCGAATTATTCAGGCCCTAATCTTTGCGGCAATAGGGATCCTCTTTGCTAGACCTCTGAAGGTCTCCCTGCGCTACCAGGCCCTCGTCAGCCTCTCTATCGTATCAATGACTCCTGCAATTCTCCTTGACACCCTCTACAAATACGTCGGTAACGAGGTTCCCTCCTGGTGGTTGATCAATTTCCTTATAACCATAAGCTACCTGTTCTTTGCGGTTAAGGCAAACACAGACCAGGAAATGACACGAGACGCATGACAGGAAGATGAAAGGGACGCTGCCCTTTCACACCGCATGTCATAAAAGGAGTATGGATGACAGCACGTGAGGTATTTCTGAGATGTAAGTCATGCAAGACCCTTAATCGTGTCCCAACCGATAGATTGTTTCTTCACCCAAAATGCGGAAAATGCAAGGTCTTCTTGGAATTTCCCAAAAAGCCGGTTGAGGTGACAGCACTGAATTTTGATGAAGAGGTCTTGAAATGGCCAGGAATGGTGCTCGTCGAATTCTGGTCGCCCCGGTGCGGTATATGCCTTGCAATAGCTCCGACCATAGAAAGATTAGCGCAACAGAAGGCAGGGATCGCAAAAGTGGCCATGATCGACGTGGAAAGAGAAATGCTGCTCGCAAACCGCTTCGATATCCGATCGACACCGGTATTCTTCGTTTTCCGCAACGGCACGAAAATCAAGGACCTCTATGGTGCGCTGCCGAGACTGCAATTAGAGGCGTGGCTCGTATCCGCTTTAAACGAGTGACATCTTTCCTCCAATAGCATTCGCGGCATCCCCTGCCGACAGCATGGGTTGGCTCTATGACGCCATATGGCGCGAAGGAGACCTGCGGGCCAATGCCGGCTTCTGCCCCTGTCAGTCCCCAGGGGCAGAAACATGTTCAGGGTAGCTCTCCTACATTTTGAATATGTTTTTTGGAACAGCAAGAAGTCCAAGAGGCTTTTGGGGCTTATCAGCAGGAAGAATATCATCAATGCATTAGCAGAAGAGGGTTCTGGCCTGAACATGAATTCCAGAGACGAACAAAAGCTGCTTAAAAAAGGGCCGGGATTGTTTCCCGGCCTTTTTTTCGTCTAAATCAGTGTCTGAATGCCCGCTGGCCGGTGAATACCATGGTTACTTTGGGATCGGCCTCATTACAAGCCTCGATGGATTCGAAATCCCGATCCGACCCTCCTGGTTGAACAATGGCCGTGACGCCTTCCTTTATTCCAACATCGACGCCATCCCTGAATGGGAAAAAGGCGTCTGAAACCATTGTAGAACCGAGAAGCCCGCCTCTGTTCTTCTTCGTTTCCTCATCTATCGCACGCAGAGCGGCACCATCCCTTTTCCCCAGAGCCACCTCACGCTCAAAGGTCTTGTAAGGCACCCCGTATTGCCTGAAGCAGAGGGCGTCAGCATACTTTGTGTACGCTTTAAAGACTGCAATCTCTGCGACACCGACGCGGTCCTGCTCCCCAGTGCCTATGCCGACCGTGGCGCCGTCCTTCACATAAATAACGGAATTTGAGGTAATACCCTGCTCAACATTCCAGCCGAAGAGCATATCATCGTACTCCCTCTCTGTCGGCTGCCGTTCAATGGTGTATTCCTTGCCTTTGTAGAACGCCTTAGCAGGCAGAAAATCGTCTTTTTTCCTGATCCGGTTTAGGGGAGACTGCTGGACGATAATCCCGCCATCGATTAATGATTTGAAGTCAACAAAGCGGAAAGAACGATAGTTTTCAAGCTGATGAATCCTATTGATCCTGACGATCCTGAGATTTTTCCGCTGTGAAAGGATATCAAACACCCCTTCTTCAAAGTCAGGCGCACTCACAACCTCGAGATAGTTGTTCTTTATCATCTCTGCTGTTGCCTTATCCATAGCCCTGTTCACAACAAGACAACCGCCGAAGGCAGCGATCCGGTCAGCCATATTCGCCCGGTCATACGCATCGGCAACGGTTGTACCATAGGCAACCCCGCACGGATTATTGTGCTTCATAATTGCAGCAGCCGGCCTGCGAGAGAGATATTTAAGAATATTCAGTGCATTGTCAAGGTCAGTTAAATTTGTCTTGCCCGGATGCTTTCCTGCCTGCAGCATGTCGGCCTCAGTAATACTGCAGACCAAACCGTTACCGGCTTCGATATATCTGCAATCCCCGAGAACTAAATTGCCGTTCACCAGCTCATACAGTGCTGCCTGCTGATCCGGGTTTTCACCNNTCCATGCCCGTTTCCTATAGACTAAGGCCTGTTCACCAAATTTTACCGTCATCTCGTCAGGGAAATTGTCATCCATAATCGTCTTATACATCTTCTTCAAGTCTGCCATTGGTATAAATCCTCCTTTACCTGCATGAACCTGTGATGCAAGCGCGATGCTCTTTCGATGGGTTATTTTGTCCTGTTTTTTCCGTCAGACCGTCGTTTGGAAGAAATCATAACAGAATCGGACACTAAGATGGAAGCGCCTTCATTCTGGTATTGTCAAAACCCGAACGCCTTTCTCGCAAAATGATTATTG
>DMNE01000314.1:0-467 GCA_003453735.1 Nitrospiraceae bacterium
ACACTCACTACCGCCGTCAATCCTTCCCTGATGTCTTCACCAGAAAGACCTTCTTTTCCGTTCTTCGAAAGACCTGAGGATGTGGCGTAATTGTTTGCCGTCCTGGTGAGGGCTGATTTGAATCCCACGAGGTGTGTCCCGCCTTCCCGAGTATTGATATTATTCGCAAAGGTGAATATGGCTTCGGTATACCCATCGTTATACTGAATGGCGACCTCAGCGAAGATCCCGTCCTTTTCACCCGATACATAGATAGGTTTTGGATGNNCCCTTGTATAAGAACTCCTGTTTCTTGTCGACCCTTTCATCGAGGATCGTGATCTTAAGCCCCCGATTGAGAAACGCCAGCTCCCTCAATCTTTGGGAAAGCACATCATAGCTGAAGTCGATCATCTCAAAGATCTCCGGATCGGGCTTAAAAGTAACCTTTGTGCCTCTTCCCTTTGTCTTTCCGACAGCGGTTAACG
>DMNE01000314.1:492-8388 GCA_003453735.1 Nitrospiraceae bacterium
GCCTTGGATTCGAACTTGCCCCCCGCATGTAACTCCGTGAGGACAACCTCTGCCGCTGAACGACCCTCTGCGTCTCCCGGGTGCGGACCAGTGGGGATCCCTCTGCCATCGTCTATGACCGTGCAGCTTCCATCATGATGAAGGATTACGTCTATATTGTTGCAAAATCCGGCGAGGGCTTCATCAACACTGTTGTCCACTGCTTCGTAAACGAGATGATGCAGACCTTCCGGACCGGTAGACCCTATATACATGGCTGGTCTTTTTCTCACAGCGCTTAACCCTTTTAGGATCTTTATGTCTTCCGCACTGTATGTTTCCTGTTCTTCTTTTTGTCTCTCTTTTTCTTCCATCTCCCCTCTCACAAAGCAAATCCACAATCCTTCGATCAGGCCTCTCCTTGGGTCCTACCTAAAAGATTTTTTTCTCGCTATTTTGTACTAAACCCCTTTGTGCCCAGATAGTGTTCAGAATTTTCGATTTAGCTTTCCCGATATTTTCATTTTATATCCTCATAGGCATTATTACACATCGATAGTCTTCATTGCCTTCCTCCATCAAGAGGGTAGGACTGAGGGAGTCGTGAAGAGCAAAAACTACCCTTTCGGTTGTCATTGCGCTGAGGCTGTCTATGAGATAGCGCGCATTGAAACCCGCGGAAAGGGCTTCCCCGCCATACTCAACTTCAATCTCGTCTCTCGCCTCGCCAAGATCTGGATTTGAGGATGAAAAAGCCAAGGAGCCGTCTGAAACATCCATTCTGACCGCATTGCTCCGCTCCTTTGAGATAACGGAAACCCTTCTCAACGCCCTCAGAAAAAGTTCACGCTCGATGGTGATACGCTTTTCATTTGATGGCGGAATCACTTTTTCATAATCGGGATACGCCCCCTCTATGAGCCTTGCAAGAAAGTGCACGTCTCCTAATCTGAACAGAATGTGATTTTTCCCAAAAAGTGCCGTGATGGTCTCCTCTCCTGCAAAAAACTTCTTTACCTCAGCGGCCGCCTTCCGAGGGAGGATTACTTTCTTTTCTTCTTTTGACGGCATTCCTAAATCCTTCTTAATAAGAGCAAGTCTGTGGCCATCGGTCCCGACAACCATGATATAGTTGTCTTCCTTCCGGATATCGAACAGAAGGCCATTCAGGGTATATCGGGTATCCGTTTCTCCAGCCGAATAAAGAGTCTTGTCGATCATTTCTGAGAGGTCACGGGTGCGGAACGATATCTCTTCGGTATGTTCCATGCCAGGCCACGCCGGAAATTCTGCGGATGCAAGGCAGGCGAGTCTGAACCTGGACTTTCCATACAACACCTTTATCCACTGCTCATCTTCGGATTCTATGGTGAGATTCCCTTCCGCCTCCCGAACTATCTCGAACAGTCTGCGTGCTGGTATGCAGACTTTTCCGGCGCCTTGAACAGAAGCATTGAGGGGCTCCTTGATTGCCACTTGGAGGTCAGTGGCTACTATGTGCGAGCCGCTTTCTCCCGCATCGAGGAGAAAATGACTGAGGATGGGCATCGTATTTCTCTTTTCCACTATGTTCTGGATATTGGACAACTTATCCTGAAGTTCTTCCCTCGAAATGCTCAGTTTCATCAAAGAGCCCTCCTTACGTTTTTATCCTATTGATAAGACCTTGAACCTTTCTGTCAAAATCTTCATCCTTTGCCCTTTTCTCTTCCATTTGTTTGCACGCATATATCACCGTGGCATGGTCTTTACCTCCGAAGTTCTTTCCTATATCATTCAAAGAGGCGTCTGTGCACTGTTTGGAGAGATACATGGCGACTTGTCGCGGCAGCGCAATCTCCCTTGTCCTCTTTTTCGACTTCATTTCCTGACATTTGATCCCGTAGAATTCGGAAACAACCTTCAGGATATTCTCGACCGTCACCGGCCGCTCGTCATCAGAGATGATATCTTTTAACACATCCCTTGCCATATCCACATCGATAGGCGAGCCTGTCAACGAGGTATGTGCACCGAGCCGTATGAGACAGCCTTCCAGCTCTCTGATGTTGGTTTTTATCTTTGTGGCAAGAAAAGCAACAACATTCTCGGTAAGCTTGATTTTCTCAATCTCAGCTTTTTTTTGTATGATCGCCATCCTGAGCTCAAGCTCCGGCGGCTGTATATCCGCAATAAGGCCCATACTGAATCTTGACCTCAACCTGTCAGTTATCGCTTTTATCTCCTTTGGAGGCCTATCGCTAGACAAAACGATCTGCTTCTGTCTTTCATAGAGAGTGTTGATTGTGTGGAATAATTCCTCCTGAGTAGCATTCTTGTTCTCAATAAACTGGATGTCATCAATGAGGAGAAGATCCAGGTTTCTGTATTTTCCTTTCAATTCTTCTGTCTTCCCATGTCTCACCGCCGCGACAACCTCGTTGGTAAACTGTTCCGCCGATACATAAAGGATATTAAACTCACGCCTCTTGTCAGCAATGATATTTCCGATGGCTGTAATGAGATGGGTTTTTCCAAGACCAACCCCTCCATATACAAAGAGGGGATTATACGACATGCCCGGCGAATCCGCCACAGCCACAGCCGCGGCATGTGCGAATTGATTGCTCGGTCCAGTGATAAAGTTTTCGAACGTATACTTTGGGTTCAGGTGTATCCCTTTATTGGCAAGCCGCTGTTTTCTGCCTTCGAGCCGTGCATCCATCTTTTTCAATTCCGCATCGACCTTCTCGGCTATCTTGAATTTTATGGTTACCGGGTGCCCCACAACCCCCCCAAGAGCATCACTCATGAGATTCGGGTAGTAATCCTCTATCCACTCCTTATAGAAACGGTTGGGGATTTCCATTGATGCGTTCTGCTCCTTTAACTGGACGAGTTTAATAGGCTTAAACCAGAGTTCAAAAAGATTAACACCGACCTTCTTTTCGATAAGTGAAAGGCTTTTCTCCCAAATCTCTTCTAACGACATATGTCCCTTTTATTAACTATTGATAAATGGTATCGGTAATTTATTAACAACTTATTAACATATGTTGGTAACTTTTTCTTGTGGGCTTCTTAGTATAGCTCATCTTCACGTTCATAGCAAGAGATTAGTTATAGTCTGTGAACCATATGTTCATAATCCAGAGCAATAAGAGGATACTTTCATTTTGTTTAACAGATGCAACAAACTATTACAAAGTATCAACAGTTCATGGCCCCTTTTAGCCGGCTTTATTATTGGAACTTACCGCACTCTCCACTTATCAACACCTTCTTCTACTACAACTTAATGTATATATATAATAAGAAGAAAAAGAAACTTTATGCCGCCTTGCTCTTTTGTCTCAGATATGCATCAATAAAGATATCTATCGCTCCATCAAGAACAGCGTCAACATTACCAACTTCGATATTCGTCCTGTGATCTTTTACCAGCCTATAAGGCTGGAGGATATAGGACCGTATCTGGCTTCCCCAAGCGATATCCCTCTTGTCTCCGACAATACCCTCCATTTTTTTTTCCTGTTCCCTTATCTGCATGTTATACAGTTTTGCCTTGAGTATTTTCATCGCCGTTGCCTTGTTTTTATGCTGGGACCGTTCGTTCTGGCATGTGACAACGACTCCGGTGGGTATATGGGTTATTCTTACGGCGGACGAAGTTTTATTTACGTGCTGGCCGCCGGCTCCAGAAGCCCTAAAGGTATCGATCTTGATGTCATCATCAAGAATATCTACGGAGACGTCTTCTTCGATTTCAGGATAAACGAAAACCGCTAAGAACGACGTATGTCTCCTCTTATTTGCGTCAAAGGGGGAGATTCTGACCAGACGATGAACGCCTGCCTCGGCTTTGAGATAGCCATAAGCATATAAACCCGAGAAGGTAATGGTAGCACTCTTAATCCCGGCCTCTTCACCAGCTTGGAGATCGACAACCTCTGTTTTAAAACCGTGTTTTTCAGCCCATTTGAGATACATCCGCATGAGCATTTGTGCCCAGTCCTGACTCTCGGTACCGCCCGCGCCAGGATGGATAGAGATGATGGCATTATTTCTATCCAACTCTTCCGATAAAAGGTGCCTCAATTCTATATTTTCTATGGATTCAGAGATTTCTTTTATATCTTGTTGGATCTCTTTAAGAAATACGTCTCCCCCTTCTTCCTGTAAAATATCGAGGGAGGATTCCAAGTAGGCGAGCTTAGCATCAACAGCTTCAAAGGGCAGCACGATGTCCTCAAGCTTGGCTTTACTCTTCTGCAATTCATGGAGTTTTTCAGGCGAGGACCATGACGTCTCAGAAGAGAGCTCTCTTTCCAGGCTATCAATGTTCTGCTTCAGGGCAGCGACATCAAAGATACCCTCGAAGAGCTTCGGTCTTTGCCCTAAGGCTTACAATCTCCTGTGTGACTTCATTATTGAACAACATATGGTATCCTCCCTCTATAGCAATAATAATAGTGTAAGCGTAGTTACTATGCAGAGATACGAAAAGATATCTCCATACCGCGAATAAAAACTTCTGCTGCGATCAGTCATTACATCCATGGTTTCTATCTGCCTCTCGAAGAGGTTAGATGTCTTTAGAATTCTTCCATTGCTATCAATAAAACCCGATATCCCTGTGTTTGCAGCACGTATGACCGGTTTTCTGTTTTCGATTGCTCTGAAAACCGCCATACTGAAATGCTGGTATGGGCCGGCGGTCTTTCCAAACCAGGCATCGTTGGTTATAGTAACAATAAAATCTCCGTCCTTAGCATAAAATTTCCGCACGAGGCCCGGAAATATAATCTCATAACAGATGAAGGTACCAAAAGAGCCGAAGACTGTTTGAGCTTTGATATATTTATCGCCGGAAGCATAGTCTCCAATCCCAGCTACGATCTTATCAATGAAAAAAAAGATACTCCTCAGNNAGCAATATGGCGCTGTTCGTCAGAGACGCAGGGCTTTTCTCAGAGGGAGGACTCTTTACAACGACACTTCCAAAAAGCAGATATGTGCCTAATTGCCGCTGAAATGCAACAAGGTCGCGAGAACGGGGCGAATCGTCAAAATAGAAGGGGAGAGAGGTCTCCGGCCAGATGACTAACGAAGGGGATAACGCAGCTGCCTCTTTTGAGAGTTCTTCATAGGTTCTAATAACCGCGTTCTGATATGCCGGTTCCCATTTCATGTCCTGTTCAATATTCCCCTGTATGACACTTACCCTTACAGAGTTTCCCTGGCGATGCTCATGAATTCTCCAGTAGCCATAGGAGAATACAGCAATCATCACTGCACACAGGATGGAATAGCTGATGTAAGTTTGCCGTACAGGGAACAGGGGCATTTCTGCAATGCGTTTTTTTGAGATGAAGATGTCAGCAATTGCGCCGTTTACGGCGACGACGAGGAAGGAGACTCCATAAATCCCTGTGATGTCAGCAACCTGGATCCCGTAGAGGAATCGGTACTGAGAGTATCCGATGCTTGACCACGGGAAACCGGTAAAGGCATAGGAGCGAATGAATTCAAGGGAAACCCAGAAGACCGGAGCGAGCAAAAGGGCAGGAAGTCTGGTTGTCCTGATCTTGTGGGAAAAAATAAGCGCAAAGAGTGCGGGGTAAATGCTCAGGTAAAGACATAGGAGGAAGACAAAAAATAGGCTAATAACCAAAGGGACAGAGCCGTAATAGGTGATGGAGTGAGATATCCAATATAAGGTCCCAAAGAAATAGAAAATGCCTGTGAGAAAACCGCTCATCAATGCCTCTTTAGGTTTCTTGTCCCAGAGGGAGACCAGGAGAGGTGCGAGGGCTATCCAAGCTAACGGAGTGAGATCAACTTTGGGGAAACAGAGCATGAGCAATAAACCGGAGAGAAGCGCAGGGGCGTATCGATGGATACTTATTTTTATATGCTCCAACATGAAAACCTTTCTCTGAGACAAACGCGAGATACCAAAAAGCACGAAACTGAAAAAGAATAACGGAATAATAAAACAACCACTTCTTAATTTCAACCTCTGCTTCTATATACTATATACTGTTGTATAATAATAACATGGTCGCAAGAGTTCTTAGTGTATTACTCATACGTTTATGAAGAGGAACAAGACGGACCAATATAGAATAGTAAACCGGGGGGTTGATGTGTGACTCCCAAAACTGAGAACCGCAAATATTTTTTTATTGCGCTTGTTTCGGCACTTGCCTTGTCAGTTTCGAATGCTTCCTACGGTCTTGTGTCTGACAGAGTCCTCGCGACGGTTAAGAACGAGGCAATCACCCTTTCTGATTACCAGCGGTTTGTCTCAGAGATGTCGGAAAAAGAAGACAACAAAGAGGTGGATGAGGCTTTGCTGAAGAAGATGATCGAGGAGAAGATTATTTTGCATGAGGCTGTTCGGCGGAAAATAGAGGCAAACGATGCCGAAGTGGATGCCATGGTTAAGGAATACTCACAGGAAAATGGTCTTTCTCATGACGAACTAGAAAAGAGAAATTACAAAGGAATGGATTGGATAACAAGAGGTTCAGAAAACTCATGAAAGATAAAATTATCTCCCAGAAACTCATTCTCAACGATGTAGATTCCAAGGTTATCATAACGGATGGGGAGATAGAAGCGTTCTATAACGAGCACAAAAGGGATTACCTGACTGGCGCGGAAAAGGTGGAGGTAAAGGCTATCTTTGTGAAGTTGCCGGAGGATGCGTCGCTTACCGAGTTAACTGACCTGAAACGAAGAGCACTATGGATAATGGCACAACTGAAAAACGGTGAAAGTTTTGATAGAGTTGTCGAGAAATACTCCGATGAACCTCTGAGGAGTCAGGGAGGTAGGCTTGGGGAATTTACTAGGGGAGCGATTATTCCACCTTTGGGCAATAAGGCATTCTCGATGAAGAAAGGAGAGATCAGTGAACCCATCTGGCTACACGATGGAGCATATATTTTATATCTCGAAAATAAAACTCCGGATAGTTTCAGACCGCTCAGTGAAGTCAGAGGGGAAATAAAAGAGCGATTATTTAAACAGAAGAAGGAGCAGGTACTTAATGAATGGTTGAGAGCGTTATGGGACATGGCTTCTGTAACTATAAAGTAAAGATTGTCACGGCGATATGCTTTTTGGTTATGCTGTTGTCCTTCCTCACTGCATATGCCTCGGACAGTGAGCTTGAGCTTTTCGAGAAAGGGTACGAATATTATCTTTCCTATCAGCCAGAAAAGGCTGTGGAGACGTTTAGAACATTCCTTAAGGAATATCCGGAAAGCTCTGCCAAAGATGCTGCGCTCTTCTGGCTAGGGAAGGCGCTGATAAATCTCGCGTCCCTTGATGAGGCTGAAAAGGTATTTTCTGAGCTCAGGAGTCAATTCCCCGATAGTCCCTTTGTGCCAATGATGGAAAAAGAAGTGAGGAAAAAACCGGAGGGGACCAGGAAGATTGAAAAAACAGCGGCCGTCGCTAAGGATGAGGTAGCAGATGCGGATAGAAAGACCCAATCGGGAGAGAAAGATTTAGCGAAGGTGATACAAGAGCGGGACATCCTGAAGGCGCAGTTGCAAGAGGAGAAGAAGAAGGCCTTGGAATTGAAGAACCTCCCTGATGCGGCGAAGGAGAGAAGAGATAGTGAGGCGAGGTTGTCAGAGGCGGAAAAGAAAGCTGAACGCAGTGAGAAAGACAGGGCGGAGGCGGTAGAGGAGGCAGTAAAGTTAAAGCGGACGCTAGAAGACGAGACAAAGAAGACAGAAGAACTAAAGGCAGTGGTTGCAAAGAGTGAAGTCAAAGAGGGTGAGNNTAAAGAGTGCTCTTGAGGCGAAGGCGGCAGAAGCAGAGCAAAAGGCCCAATCGAGAGAGAAAGACTTGGCGAAGGCGATAGAAGAGCGGGACATCTTGAAGGCACAATTGCAGGAGGAGAAGAAGAAGGCCTTGGAA
>DMNE01000195.1 GCA_003453735.1 Nitrospiraceae bacterium
TAATGCACCTTTATTCAACTTAGAGCTAGCTCCCTCTCCTTACCTAATACACATCCTTCGTCGTTCTTTTTGAGAAGGCTTTTTCCATTGCCTTCTTGATGCTTTCCTTCAGCTCGAGATCATGTATCACGGAAAGCGTGTCTTCTATATACTTAAGGGTATCATTGTCAACGGATACGTATTTTGTGACGGAGGGCTGAGGCTTATCCGTCTTCTTTCCGGACCGAACCTTACCAAGTCTGAGTCGTACCTCTTTCACAGCAAAAGGACTTAACTTCTTGACGATATCGTTGGTGTAGAAACTGATCTGCTGAAGCCAGATAGGGGAGTCTACATAAATGAGAAGTTCACCGTTCTGCAGTTTCACAGGGCAGGTATGGAGAGAGAGAGGCTCGCCAAAGATCTTTGTCCAGTCCTTCTCTATCACTCCAAAATTGAGCGCACCTTCTATACCCAGACTTTTGACAAAGGGCGAAATGATACTGCCGAATCTGTTCACACAGCCTTTTTCACCAGCCCTGACCTCAGGCATCGGGTGCAGACATATTGACGCTTTATGCCGTTGTCGGTAATAATTCTTGTTCTCTGTAGATTGGGTAATATTTGACGTTTTGTTTTATTATTTGCATGACTTACGTTATTACCCATTGTTTTTCCCTTCCCACACACAACACATTTTGCCATTTACCAGTCCTCCTGTATCCTACGAGATTACAATATATCCTTTGGGCCACTGTCCAACAGCCAGAAGACGACTGACCATCGACGGGGCACCTCCTGATGTCGAGTGATCCTGACTGCAGAATCGTGACGTAAATTGCATAAAAGAACGGACTTATGATAACATTTTATTTCGGAGGTTACAAGCACATACGTTGCCCTATTTCGTATTGGTTTTGAAACGGAGGTTTTCGATACATGTCAAAGATAAGAATCTATGAGCTTGCTAAGAAGTTAGGCGTCAGCAATAAAGAGGTTATAACGGCGCTCTTGCGTCTTGGAGTCGAGGGGAAAACGCATGCTTCGAGTCTTGATGACGAGCTGGCCGTTCAGGTGGAGGATATCGTCAAGGGCATGCCCGGCCCTAAAACTGCGCCTCAAAAAGACGCCGAAAAAGTGCCTGTCGTTGAAGGGAAAGCACCCTCGGCAGCGATGATGCCTGAAGAGAAGCTTCAGCAGGGTCATGAGATTGAACAGACGCCTTCCCTCGAGAAAGAAACAGTCCAAGAAGAGACCGTGACACTTATCGAGGAAGTTGAACTGAAGGTCCCCGATAGATTCAAAAAGGAGATCGAGACTGAGAAAGTTGAAAAATTTAAAGCGAAACCTGCGATGCAGCGGGCGTTTCAGACGGTACGAAAGATAGAGCCAAGGAAGTGGCACGAAGTAAAATCATTCAAGAAGCAGGGAAAAGACAGAGCCGCGGTAACGACGAAGATGCCGGAAAAATTCCAGCCGCAGATAACGGCGCCGCGGAGAAAACAGTTAAAGATACGGGAGGGGACGACAGTAAAGGAGTTTGCTGAATTGGTCAGTGTAAAGATCTCCGAAGTCATAAAGAAGTTCATGGAATTAGGGTATATGCCTACCATAAACCAGCCTGTGGATATGGATGCTGCGCTTCTCATTGCCGATGGCTTTGGGGTAAAGCTTGAAGTCTCGAGCATCGAGGAAGAAGTGATGCTCGAAGAGAAAACTGAGGATACGTCAGGCCTTTTGCCCAGGCCCCCAGTGGTGACGATCATGGGCCATGTTGACCACGGCAAGACTTCACTTCTTGACGCCATCAGGGAGACAAAGGTGACGGAAACAGAGGCGGGCGGGATAACGCAGCATATCGGTGCATATAAAGTGACTCTGAAAAATAAAGATATTGTGTTCCTTGACACACCAGGTCATGAGGCATTCACGTCCTTAAGAGCGCGGGGAGCCAAGGTTACGGATATCGTGGTCCTGGTTGTTGCGGCAGATGACGGTGTAAAGCCGCAGACCATCGAGGCGATTGACCACGCAAAGGCGGCGAATGTCCCGATTGTGGTGGCTATCAATAAGATAGACAAACCCGAGGCAAACCCGGCAAAGGTGAAGAGTGAACTCTCTGAACGTGGCATCATCTCTGAGGAGTGGGGAGGGCAGGACATCTTTGTTGAGGTCTCTGCAAAGAAACGAATCGGCATAGAGCAATTGCTCGAAATGATCCTTCTGCAAGCAGAGGTCATGGAGCTAAAGGCAAACCCTGACAGAATGGCGAAAGGCACAATAATCGAGGCCAGACTCGATAAAGGGAGGGGGCCGGTTGCAACGGTCCTCGTTCAGACGGGAACACTCAAGGTGAGTGATGCTTTTCTGTCCGGGACCAATGTCGGAAAAGTAAGGGCCCTCGTCGATGATACGGGAAAGCGTATCTATGCGGCATCTCCCTCGACTCCTGTGGAGGTTATTGGATTCTCCGAAGTTCCTACGGCAGGAGATACCTTTAGCGCGGTTGAAGATGAGAAAAAGGCCAGGCAGATAGCCATGGTGAGACAGCAGAAGCAGAGACTTGCCGAGATNNGACCTCAATATCATCATTAAGGGAGACGTGCAGGGTTCCATTGAGGCATTGAAGGACGCATTCGAACATATTGTTCACCCGGAGGTTAAGGTGAAGGTTATCCATGCCTCCGTGGGCGCCATCAATGAATCCGACGTGATGCTCGCGGCGGCCTCCAACGCGATTATTATCGGCTTCAATGTCAGGCCAGAGGCAAAGGCGCATCAATTGGCCGAACGAGAAGGCGTTGATATGCGGCACTACAATATTATCTATGTCGCTATAGAGGATGTGAGAAAGGCCCTCGAAGGACTCCTTGAGCCGACCCTCCGGGAGAAGATATTGGGCAGGGCTGAAGTGAGAGAGACGTTCCAGGTATCGAGGCTCGGGACAATAGCGGGATGCTATGTCCTTGATGGAACCGTTAGCCGTGCAAGCGATGGTGTTCGGGTTCTCAGGGATAACATCGTCGTTTATGAAGGCAAGATATCATCCCTTAAGCGGTTTAAGGAAGATGTGCGGGAAGTGCAAGCAGGGTATGAGTGCGGCATCATGATCGAAAACTATAACGATCTGAAGGTCGGCGATATTCTTGAAAACTACGTCATAGAAAAGATAGCAGCAAAACTCTAAAGAGCGCACTCTTGCGAAATCTTGCTAAGGTGATCACAAACAAAAGGTATGTATGTTTCCTTATAAACGTGCACAAAGGGTTAGCGACCTCCTCAGGGAGGAGATCGCTGATATCATCATGAAGAAGGTCAAGGATCCTCGCCTCGGTTTTGTTACCGTTACCGGAGTCGAAATCACTGATGACCTGAAGATTGCAAAGGCGTTTGTGAGCATTCTTAAGGAGGAAGAACGGGAGACGACTCTGGCGATACTCAATGCCGCAAAGGGCTATATCCGTTCGGAGGTAGCGAAGAGGGTCAGGATGAAATCGATACCATCGTTAGAGTTCAGGATTGACGAGTCAATTGCGTACGGAGACAGAATAGATAAACTCCTCAAAGAGATTAAGGAAAAGCTTTGAGGATCCCCGACAAGCTCTTATCTTTCATAAAAGAAGAAAAAAGTTTTTTTATTTCGACCCATATAAATCCCGACGGTGATGCCCTCGGTTCAGCCCTGGCCCTTTCCCTCGCTCTCGAATCACTCGGCAAGAAGACGGTACTGCATAACCGGGACCGTGTTCCGGAGTTGTATCGTTTTCTTCCCGCCCACGAGAAATTCACCATGTCTCTGCCCGGTAACAGGCAACCGCTCATCCTCCTGGACTGCAATGATCCGGGGAGGGCAGGCCTGAACGGTTTTGTTATCCCCTCTTCTGCTGTGATAGACCACCATGAGACAGTGAGTGATTTTGGTGATATCAGATGGATAGAGCCGAAGGCAGCAGCGACAGGCATTATGGTCTATTATCTTATCAAGAAACTGGAGCTGAAGATAACTCAGGACATGGCGACGAATCTCTATACCGCCATTGCCGTTGATAGCGGCACCTTCAGGTACAGCAACACAAGTTCAGAATTACTGAGAGTCTGTGCGGAGCTGATTGACTCGGGTGCAGACCCCGCTTCCATAGCGCTCACGCTTTACGAGACATGGTCTGTGAGGCGATTCCGGCTCTTGATCGAGGTGCTCAATACCCTCGAGATCGTCGACGATATTGCCGTCACCTTTGCAACAAAGGAGATGTTTACCGCAACCGGTGCGGCTCCGGAGGATACGGAACATTTCTCCAACTTTCCGCGGATGATGGAGGATATTGAGGTGTCTGCATTCTTCAGGGAAATTGACGGCGCGGCGTGGAAGGTCAGCCTTCGTTCCAAGGGCGGCGTCGATGTCGCAAGGATAGCAGAGCGGTTCCAAGGGGGGGGGCACAGGAACGCTGCAGGGTATATGATTAAAGCTGCGATGAAAACAGCGAAAGAGAAGCTGCTAAAGGCGATAAGAGAGGATAAAAGGTCGACATGATGACGTCTCTAAGGGAATTACCAGCAGCTCTTTCTTAACCCTTCCTTGCTCTATCCTATGGCGCAATCACATGAATCACAGAAGACGTGAAAGGTGACCCCTTAGTATGAACATCATTATGAATCTCAACAAACCAAAAGGCATATCATCACAGCAAGCGGTTACGCTGGTGAAGAGGATCATTGGCGTGAAGAAGGCTGGTCACGCGGGAACTCTCGACCCGAGTGCTACCGGCGTTTTGCTGGTATGCTTCGGCGAAGCTACAAAGATAACGAGATTCCTTGCAGACCTGGACAAGGAATANNAGAAGGTGAACGATATTTCTCTGGAAAGGAAAGATATAGAAGAAGTCCTTGGAGGGTTTACCGGTACGATCCGGCAGACCCCTCCGATGTATTCGGCAGTAAAGATCGGTGGGAAGCCACTCTACAGTCTTGCACGGAAAGGCATCGAGGTCGAAAGACCGGAACGGGACGTGCATATCAGGAGAATCGCTCTAGCCGAATTTGCGGCGCCTCTGTTGAAGATAACTGTTTTGTGTTCGAAGGGAACCTACATAAGGACTCTCTGCGATGACATCGGAGCGGTACTAGGTGTCGGCGCCCATATTACTGCGTTACAAAGGACGCGGATCGGCGAGTTCACCGTCAATGATTCCGTGACCCTGGAAGAACTTGAGGAAATGCCAAAGAGTAAAATTTTAGCAGGCGGCTTTCGATCGCTCTTCGGTATCGATTCGGCACTTCGGCATCTCGGCGAACGTACATTGACGGAGACGGAGTTTATGAGGGCGCGCAATGGGCTACCCGTTCACTGTCATGAGACAGATCCTCTCTCAGAGAGGTTCATCCGACTGAGAAATCCATCCGGCAATCTTTTCGCTATAGGAAGAATTGCGAGCGGCTTCATAAGCATAGAGAGGATGCTTCATGTCTAAAAAGTGTCATGAGAGTGTCATTTCAGCGACATTCGATTGACAAAGTGTGGCAATGGTTTCTGTTCTTGAAAGAAAGAACTTCTTTTCCCTTGAAAAATCAATATATTGCAAATGTGACACTTTCGGCATGAAATCTGCTAAGCATTTAGACTTGGTGGGTAAATTTGAGATGAAGACAACACAAATATTAAAGCGTTATTTTAAGGTTTAAATTAAAAGTTATGATTTTTAATAAAAAAACTTGACAAGAAATTTTTTTTCTGTTATTTATTTAGCTATGTTTGATTCAAAAGGGATCATAGGTCTCGATATAGGTTCCAGCTACATTAAGGCTGTTCAGCTCAAAGAGAGAGGTTCCAGCTATGAACTGGAACTCTTTGAAATGCTTCCCATCTCGCCAGAGCTCATTGTTGAAGGCTCCATTATAGATGCTATCCGGCTGACGGAAGCGCTGAAGGAACTTACACGTAAGGCTAAGATAAAAAACAAGAATGTTGTCATATCCATATCAGGACATTCCTCAGTCATCATCAAGCGGATATCGTTGCCGGAGATGACCGAGGAAGAACTGAGCGAGTCTATAAAGTTTGAGGCAGAGCAGTATGTGCCCTTTGACATCGAAGATGTTAATCTCGACTTTCAGATACTCGGTCCCAAGGAAGAAGCAGGACAGATGGATGTCATCCTTGTTGCGGTGAAAAGGGATGTCATCAACGATTATGTTTCCGTTGTGAAGGAAGCTGGTTTTAATCCGGTGATTGTGGATGTTGATGCCTTCGCCCTCGAAAACATGTACGGAGTGAATTATGAGATCGAAGCGGGGACGAATGTCGCCCTGGTGAACATCGGTGCGAGCAGCATCAACATGAATATCATGAGAGGAGGCGTATCGGTATTTACCCGTGACAGTTCCTTGGGCAGCAATGTCCATACCGAAGCCATGCAGAAGGAGTTCCATGTAACGTATGAAGAGGCGGAACGCCTGAAACGGGGTGAGGCATCGGAGAAGGTGAAGCGGGAAGATGCGTATTCCGTGATGAGTCAGGCATCAGGCGATATCTTTACAGAGGTCTCCCGCTCGCTGGATTATTTCAGGAGTTCGACGCATCAGGCAGACGTAAAAGAAGTGATACTGAGCGGCGGGTGCACTCTCATACCGGGTTTTCCGCGGTACCTTTCAGAAAAGATAGGAATAGCGGTGAGTCTGGTGGAACCTTTTAAGAATATTCAGATCCCCAAGAAATTCGATGCATCGTACATCAAAGAGATAGCTCCTGTGGCAGCGGTTGCCGTAGGGCTTGCTGTCAGGAGGCCTGGAGACCGATGATACGGATTAATCTCTTATCGATTAAACGGAAAAAGAGAGCAAAACCCCTTTCGTCCCTCGTCGTGATAGTCTCCTTTATCGGCCTTTTCCTGTTCCTTGTTCTGGCGTATCTGTACATATATCTTGGTTCCAATCTGAAATCCGCTCAGGCCCATTTCGAGGACAATAAGCAGAAGATCGCTGAACTGAAGAAAAAAATCCAGGAAGTTGATGATTTCGAAAAACGCAACACGACCTTTCAGGAGAGGAATCAACTCATAGAACAGCTCAGGAAGAATCAGAATATCCCGGCCATGATGCTGGATGAGATCAGCAAGGATCTTCCAAACGGCATTTGGCTGCAAGCCCTGACCTTCAGCGGCGGTACGGTGAGTCTCGATGGCTATGCGTTTTCAAATGCTGAAGTGGTTGGGTATGTGGATAACCTGAAAAACTCCAAAAAGTTTTCTGATGTCTTTCTTCAAGAGTCAAAGCAGACGGAGTTAGAAAAGATTCCCGTATATTCATTTAAATTAACTTTCAAGGTAGCAGCGTGATGGCGTTAAAACTCAACCTTGATATGAAGACGATGCCGGCGGGAGCAAAGGCTGGCGTATTGGGAGCGTGTATTGTCGTTGTCTGTATTGTTGCAGGGCTATTCCTGCTCTTGCCACAACAGAAAGAGATCAAGAGGCTGAATGGTGAAATAACGAAACAGGACAACGAAATAGCGAGAGACCTGGCAAAGGTCGCGAAGCTCTCAATATTGAAAGTGGAAAATGAGAAGCTCAAAAACCGGCTGGAGGAATTAAAGCTGCAGCTTCCGGAGGAAAAGGAGATATCGAGCTTGTTGAAGCAGGTTTCCGATCTCGGTATAAAGTCGGGGCTGAAGATAATTTCCTGGAAACCGGAGCAGAAAAAGGATCACCCAAGTGGCATTGTCTATGAGATTCCTGTTTCTGTGGAACTCTCCGGAAGTTACCACAGTCTTGGTGTGTTTTTCAGTAGTCTGACTAAGCTCAACAGGATTGTAAATATCTCTGATATTAAGATAAGTGATCCAAAACCGGGCGTGAACGATGCAATAGTCAAGATAACGTTTAAGGCAGCAACGTTTTCTGCTGTGCCGGAAAGCGAACTCGCTGCAAAGGGGAAGTAGATGATGAAGGCCTGGTCAGTAATCGTATTGGTCACGATAGGGCTTTTTGCCTGCAAGAATGAGGCGACGAATCCTCACGGGGCCGCACTGCAACAACAGGCTCAGAAAGTCCAGAAGGCAGAACCCGAACCTGCTGGGCAAGCCGAGGCACCAAAGGTTGAGGCCGAGACGTATCTCTATAACCCGCAGGGAAGAAGAGACCCATTTTTGTCGATCATAGAGACAACAAAGAAAGCAAGAGAGAGTGAGAAGGTAAAAGGGCTGAAGCCTTCTGAGTCATATGAAGTGAGCGAAGTAAAGGTGATAGCAATCGCCTCGGCCGGAAAGAGATACTATGCCGAGATTCAACTCCCGGATAAGAAATATTTCACGGTGAAAGAGGGTATGCCTCTCGGTCTTTACGGAGGCAAGGTGGTCAAGATCACCCCTGAAGAGGTTGTCGTAAGGGAGTTTGTGAAAAATTATAGAGGAGAAACGCAACCGAAGGACATCATATTGAAACTCCGTCAGGAGGAGGGAGAATGAGAAACAAAAGAATTATTTTTATGGTAGCGATTCTATCATTAATCCTTGGTGGGGGAGGGTACTGCACCGCGGGCACACTCAAGCAGGATCCGCCGATGACGGCCTCGGCAGTCATCACAGATATCGCTATCGGAGATAATAGTTTGGAAATCAGGGCGACCCAGCCATTTGTATATACAATCTACAAGCCTTCTGATCCTTATCGGATCAGTATAGATATGCCCGATGTTGCTATCGGTCAGTTCACGGACAGGATCATCTCGAAGCACGCAGGGATTACTGAGGTCATGCCGTCACAGGTGACTTCACCGAAGATGACTGCGAGGGTTGAAGTCCTCCTTCAGAACCCTGCTGAAGTCGTGCCACTGTACCATGATAATGTCCTTACCCTGAAGATCAAGGAAGCTTCGGGTGCGAGCCCGGCAGTGAAGGCAGAAGCAGCACAGGATACCACGGCCTCTTCAGAGACTCAGGTCGAGCAACCGGTTGCTGTTACGGAGGAAGGCGCATCGCAAGGAAAGAAGAACGATCCGGCAACCCCTGGACAGGAATCGGTCCAGAAGAGTGAACAGCCCTCCGCTTTGCCGAAGGCAACACAGATAACAGATATCTATTTTGAGCAGAAAGATGGCACTGTCGATGTTGTGATCGCGGGTGACGGGGTAATGAGCCCTACGGTGTTCACCTTGAAAAACAGAATCGTCATCGACATTGCCGATGTGAATCTGAAGGCGAAGGTTCCTTCCACGGTGATCAGCCCTGTCAAGGGAGTGAGGGCTGGCAAGCATAAGGATAAAACGAGGCTGGTTCTTGATTTGAAGGAGCTGAAGGGTTTTGACGTTTCTACAGTTAATAATAGTATCGTCGTGGCGATCCAGGGTGCGGAAGCTGGCGTAATGGTTGGACAGAAAGAGGTTCCTCAGGAGCCGCAGAAAACCGTCATGGAGGAAAAGAAGGAAATCGTACCTCAAAAGGCGATGCCTTCTCCGAACGGTGCTGACAGTACAGAGGCAATGGAAACGGAAACCATTGCGGAAGGTAGATATACGGGCAAGAAGATATCCCTCGATTTTCAGGACGCTGATATTGTTCCGATATTCCGGCTCATTGCCGACGTCAGCGGCAAGAACATTGTTGTGAGTCCGGAAGTGAAGGGCAGACTCACCATGAAACTGATCAATGTGCCGTGGGATCAGGCACTCGATCTTATCCTGAGGACCTTTTCCCTTGGTAAGACTGAGGAAGGTAACATCATCAGGATAGCACCTCTTTCCGTCCTTGCAAAGGAGAACGAGGACAAGGCAAACAAAAGGGAATCCGAGGCCAAGGCGGAAGCGTTAGAGACGAAGATTTTCTCGATAAATTACGCTGATGTCTTGGTGGTTGAAAAGTCCATCAAGGACTCCAAGATACTTACCTCTCGCGGAAGCCTCAGCGTTGATAAAAGAACGAGTTCCTTGGTTGTCAAGGACATCCCATCGGTTTTTCCGACGGTGGAAAACCTCCTCAAAACCATTGACAAACCGATACCACAGGTCATGATAGAAGCAAGGATCGTAGAAGTGAATACCAGCGTCGCAAGTGACCTCGGCATTCAATGGGGGGTGAAATTAAGCCCGCTCAACGGTCTTTCGTCACTTGGAGGTCTCTCGACCCTCAATAAAGGCTCTTTCACCGGCAACAACTTCCTTGTTGACTTTCCGTCACCTTCGGCCGGTGCAGGCACTGGCTCAGGTATAGCTTTCGGACTGATGAATGCTTCAAAGACGCTGGGTCTTGATGTTCAGCTCTCAGCGCTCGAGACGCTGAGCAAGGGCAGGATAATCTCGAATCCGAGGGTCGTTACGACAGAAAACGAAAAGGCGTTGATTATGCAGGGAGAAAGTGACCCGTACCCGCAGCAAACAGCAGAGGGTACGATATCCACGGCGTATAAAGATGTCGTTCTCAGTACAGAAGTGACACCACATATAACCCCTGGCGGCTCTATTCGTATGGCTGTCCATGTGAAAAAGGAAGATGTCATAGGGCATGTGCAGATCCAGGCTTCTTCGGTCCCAGTGACATCTAAAATAGAAAGCGAGACAAATGTTCTCGTACAAAACGGAGAGACACTGGTTATTGGCGGCATCTATAAGAGAACAGACAACTATGCCAACTCAGGTGTGCCTGGATTGATGAAAATTCCTATCCTCGGAGAGCTATTCAAGGAGAGATCGAGCAGTATAATTACCAGTGAACTGTTGATCTTCATTACTCCGCGGATTGTGGAGGCGCAGTGAGAAACAGGCATGGATGCAATTTATTACACAAAAATGTGCTTACTGACTATGAGGAGGTAAAATGAGGAAAAAATATTTGCCATTCGTCACGGTGTGCTTTTTATTGGCCGCTCTTTTCTTAGGGAACTGCGGCGGCAGCGGGCCGGGTGCACCGGGATCGTCGGGAAGCGAAGATACAGGAATACTTCCAACAGTCACCGCGATAACGCATAACACCGTCGTTAGTAATCAGGGAGACGAATGGGAGATAGATTTAATTCAAGATGTTTGTACGGGCGGTACGCTGGAAAAGTGGGGAAATGATTATGCGGAAATTAGTTTCACTGGGCAATATGTCAATCCCAATGTTACATCGAATAATCAGCTCTACGTTACGAATTATACGGTTTCATTTCTCGCCGTGAATCCAAGCAACCCGACAATCCCCGCAATCGTCGCGGGCAGTCAGGGTGCGATAACTATTGTGCCTAATACAACCACGGGTCCTTTTACTTTCCTGGTTTTCAGCACCGGAATGAAAGAGCAACTAGTTCAGGATTTAAATACGATCAATAGCGTTCCGAGCTTTCCTTTACAGTATAACATGGAGATCGTGTTATACGGCCAGGACAACTACGGAAACAGTTTTACCGTTGGACCCATTATTCGGCTCATAAATATTCAGGACTATAACAATTGTTAAACATGCTGGAGGGATCATGAAGGGTAAGAAATTATGGTTGTTTGTACTGATAGTGCCCGCGCTGCTTTTTCTTTCTAGCTGCGGGGGCGATAGTGCAGGAGGGGGCTTTACTCCGACTGGGGCAACTCCAGGAGTACCTGAGTCCATCCAGCTGCTGCCGAGTCTCTTTGTAGCAGCCACAAACGGCTGTATTACACTGAATGCCCAGGTGCTTGACGGAAATGGTGTTCCCGTGGCGAATGTTCCTGTGCTCTTCACAAACCTGTCTGCTCCTTTTGGCATGATCTACAACAGTTGTGATCCGCCGGACCGGATTGCGGTCACATCGGCTATCACGGACATCAATGGATTTGCAAGGGTCATACTCTCTTCGACCACCGAAGGGTTTGACACCGTAGTTGCGCAGATGAATATCGGAGGCCTGCCGAGAACCGAAAAGACGATGTTTTTTACGTCCGCTATTACCTCAACGTTTACCCCGACCCTGACGCTTGATATTGATGCAGGAGAGGGGACCTTCTCAGATGTGCCGGCGGATTACACCCTGTTTAAGACCCCGAATGACACTACCCGAGCGATCCGGGCGACCGTCACGAACGGCATATTTCTTGTGCAAGGGAGCAATGTCACCTTCGCCGCCGACCAGCCTTATAAGCTCGGGTCGGCTGCTACCTGTAGCGATGGAAGCACAGCCTGCGCTGTCTCTTTTCCGGATGCGAGTCAAACTGGAGATGTCAAGACTACGAACAGCGCTGGGCAGGCATCTACGACGGTTGTGGTGGCTCCGGCAGCCCTTAGTTCCGTCCAATCGGTTCTCAACATTACTGCAACGGCAAGCAACGGTGCGTTTAATTTAGTTAGCCTATTTTTGAAGCCTGTGACGGTTAGCTCGGTCACCGTAAGCGGACCATCGACAGTGGCAGCATCGACACCGACAACCCCAACAACAGCTACTTACACAGCGGCTGCGACGACAACGGTGGGAACACCTGTGCCTGACGGGACTACAGTGAATTTTACTGCATCCGACGGCGGTATCACTCCTTTTGCCCAGACAACGAGTGGCGCTGCACAAGCTACTTATACCGCCCCTGTAGTAACCTCAAGCACCCCGGTAACCATAACCGCATCAGTCAATGGTGTGAAGAGCGCACCATTTGCGGTAACGGTCACACCAGCCGCGGCGGCATTGACAATTACGCCATCAAGCGGCGGTGGGAGTTGTTCGGCTCCTGTAGCTTCACTGTTTGTTGTCACTGGCGGCGTTCCGCCTTACAATGCTGTCTCTTCAACTCCGAGTCAGGTGGCTATCACAGGTGGCTCGAATATTCCAAGCGGCGGTACATTTACCGCAACCCCTGCTGGTACTTGCAATGTCGCTGCAAGTACGCCTTTTGCCATTGTAGTGACAGATAGTGTAGGAAACGTGGCTTCACTGACATATACCCTTGGGCTTTAGAAGATAGCAGGCTGGTCAGAGAGAAGGGCGGGCGAAAAAGCCCGCCCTTTTTTTTTCATTCCCTCGAAATCTTTCTCCCTTTACTTTAAGCCCGGATTTTAATAACATAGTGGCATGAAGAATCCCAATACTGCGAAAGCATCGGACTGCCTTTTTCAGCGTAATGACGTGATCGCCGCCTACCTCTTCGGCTCTCGTGTTTCGGGTAAGGCCGGAACCACAAGTGATGTTGACATCGCGGTATTGCTTGATGACGGCGTGCCGAGTGGGGATTATGGCTTCATAAGGCTGGAAATAACCACCCGTCTCATAGAACTCCTCTCCTTTGACGGCGTTGACGTAACCATCCTGAACGTTGCTCCCCCTCTTCTCTCACATGAGGTTCTTAAGCGGGGGATGGTGCTTTTTTCGAAGGACGAAAGAAAGCGTATAGAGTATACCGCCAAGGCCACAATGCGCTATCTCGATACCCATTATCTCAGAAGGGTTCAGGACAGAATTCTTCACGATAAGATAAAAAGAGGGGATTTTGGTTATTTCAAGGGAAGTCATAAATACTCGATTGAAGCGGTTAGAAAAGGCCCTTCAGGTACTCCAGCAGGCTAAGAGGATTCCTTTCGAGGAGTTGGTCGGAAATGAGATCCTTCTGAGTGCCGTTGAGCGGAATTTCCAGGTTGCCATCGAATGTGTTCTGGATATCGGGAATCATATTATCGCTGAGCGAGGGTTCGAAAGCCCCAAGGATCATGAGGACATAATCAGGATACTTGGTGAAGAAGTAATACTGCCTTCAGGATTTGCGGATGACCTCAAAGGCATAGCAGGCTTCAGAAACATCCTGGTCCATGAATATACCGACGTGGATTACAAGGTGCTTCATCATTATTTGCAGGACCGTCTCGATGATTTCCGGTCATTTGCGAACTATATAAGTGATTACCTGGAGAAAGACAGCACAATGCCATGATACAGAGCATGACAGGTTTCGGCTCGGCGGAAAGGGATGCCTTTAAGGTTGAAATCCGGTCGGTCAATCATCGGTTCATGGATATATCGGTGAAATTGCCGCCGAACCTCAGCATACACGAGATGCCATTGAGAAACCTCATAAAAGAGAAGTTTTCGCGGGGAAGGTTCGATGCGGTAGTGTCGGTTGCTGGTGAGGCGGGCCACAGAGTCAGGATCAATGCGGAACTTGCAAAGGAACTCTACGATGCCCTTCACTCCCTCAAGAAGGAATTGTCCCTTCCGGACGCCATAGGGGTGAATACTCTTTCGGGGTTTACGGATCTTATCGTATCCGAAGAAACAGAATATGATACAGGGCTTCTCTACGAAGCATTTCAGGAGGCATTATCCGGTCTCGAAGATATGAGACTCAGAGAGGGAGACGCGATCGTCCGGGATGTGCGTTCGAGGCTGGAGCAAGTAAGGAGGATGAATGACGAGGTTGCCCTGCGCTGCCCCGATGCCATAAAGGCCTGCAGGGAGAGATTCCTCGAGAGACTTCAGGGTCTTTTTGCAGAGGCTCGGGTTGATGAGGGCAGGGTGCTGCAGGAAGCGGCCATTATGGCCGAAAAAACGGATATCAATGAAGAGATAACGCGGATTGGCCTGCATCTTGCAGAGGTGGAAAAGGTTCTCTCCGGCGGTGATACCATCGGACGGAAATTAGAATTTCTCTTGCAGGAGCTAAACAGGGAAGTGAATACCATAGCCGCGAAGGCCAATGACTATTGCATCTCGAATCTATCGGTCCAGATGAAGGCGGAGTTGGAGAAGATGAGGGAACAGGCTCAGAATATACAGTAAATAGGGGTCATTCCGGGGAGCGGTGACTGCTCAACTTTCCCGTCGACGGGAATCTGAGGGATATTGAGCGTGCTTCGCCTTCGGCTTGCACTGACAGAAAGGGGATTTCGCGATGAAGAGAGATTTAAGCCCGGTACTGGTAAACATCGGTTTCGGCAATGTCGTATCGGCATCAAGGGTGGTTGCTATCGTAACTCCCGGCTCATCACCGATGAAGCGGTTGCGGGATGAGGCAAAGAAACGGGGCAAACTGATAGACGCCACGGAGGGCAGGAGGACGCGATCGATCATCGTCACCGATAGTGACCACATCATACTCAGCGCTCTCCAAACAGAGACCATAAGCCAGAGGTTCGGTGAAGGCAAGGAGATAGAGGGTTCGGCAAGAGACCGGAAGCCCTCTGAATATGAGGATACGAGTGATGATGAGGAAAGCGAGGGGTAGCCTTTTTATTGTTTCGGCACCTTCGGGTGCGGGAAAGACCACCCTGTGCCAGCAGCTCACCAGTTTCCTGCCGGACATCAGACAGTCCGTCTCTTTTACGACGAGACCGCCCCGCAGGGGAGAGGTGAATGACAAAGACTATACCTTTATTGGCGAGGAGGAATTCCGAAAGCTGATAGCGGATGGAGAATTTCTTGAGTGGGCCAAGGTCCACGGTAATCTCTACGGCACATCACGGAGTCGCCTGGAAAAGCTGAGGGAAGAAGGCAATGATGCTATCCTCGATATTGATATTCAGGGGGCACGGCAGGTACGCGCTGCTGATGGGCATGGAGTCTCCATATTCATACTGCCGCCGTCGCTGAGTGTTTTGAGGGCTAGGCTTGCCAGCCGCATGAGCAACTCGCCTGAGGAGATAGAGCTGAGAATGAACAGGGCAAAAGAAGAGATCATGGAGTATAAAAATTACGATTATGTTATAGTAAATAAAGTCTTTGGTGAGGCTCTTGAGCGGCTCAAGGCTGTTGTTATCGCTGAGAGGTCAAGGGCGGACAGGGTAGACCCGGAATGGATGAGAAATATTATGCAGTAGGAGGAAGAGATGAATATTATTTCGTTGCCTGTTGAAGTTGACAAGAAGAAGATAGACGGGAAGTTCAGACTCGCTACGATTGCTGCCCAGAGGGCAAGGGAGCTTGCACTGGGAGTAAAGCCAAAGATTGGCACAAAGTCAAAGAAGGTCACCACGATAGCGATTGAAGAGACCCTGGATGGCGCGTTGGAGTTCTTCGTGGGTGAAGAGGCAAGGAAGGCCAGACAAGAGGCAAAGAAATTTGATTACCGGAAACTCCTCGAGGAGAAGAGGAGAGAAGGTGCTCCCGAAGATCTTTCAGAGCTTGAGAAAGACCTCAAGGTATACCTGCACGAGAGAGAGGCTGGAGACAGAAAGGCGTTGGAGGCTCTCTTCAACGAGAAGACGGAGGAATCGGAAACCCCTGGAAGTTACGAGGCTTTTGGGGACGAGAATGGCGCTGAAGAATCGTAAGATACTGTTAGGGGTCACCGGAAGCATTGCTGTTCATAAGGCTGTTGATTTAGCGAGAAGGCTAACCGAGCAAGGGGCATCTGTGCACGTGGTCATGACAGATGCTGCAAAGAAATTCGTCACTCCTCTTTCCTTTGAAGTCGCATCCCAAAATAAAGTGCATTCTGACATGTTTGCGGATCCGTTGTCCCATATCACGCTTGCCGCAGATGCTGATATCGTCGTAGTTGCACCTGCGTCGGCAAACAGTATTGGTAAGTTCGCCGGCGGCATTGCCGATGACCTTCTGAGCACCTGCATGCTCTCGGTCACGGGTAAGGCGCTTCTTGCCCCCGCGATGAACTGGAGGATGTACGAAAACGGGGTTCTGCAGAGGAATCTCCAGTTTCTCATATCTCGGGGCATGCTGCAGGTCGGCCCTGAAAGAGGAAGCCTTGCATGCGGGGAAGAGGCGATAGGGAGGATGGCGGATGTGCCGGAAATACTTGAGGCGATACGGGCAGCGCTCAGCGAGCAAGACTTTTCCGGCAGGAAAATAGTCGTTACTGCCGGACCGACACGGGAGTACATAGACCCGGTGCGATTTATATCAAACAGGTCGTCGGGCAAGATGGGGTTTGCCATCGCGAGGGCAGCAATGCGAAGAGGAGCGACGGTTACGCTCGTCAGCGGGCCGGCGCAAGTCAACCCTCCTTGTCGTGTTGAGTTCATCGCTGTGGAAACCGCTGCGGCTATGCGGGAAGCGGTCCTCGGTAAACTTCATGATTGCGCTGTTCTCATCATGACTGCCGCTGTGGCCGATTTTTCGCCTCTCAGGAGAGAGGACAAGAAAGTCGATAAATCCGATAGTCTAACGCTGAATCTGAAGAAGACCCCTGACATTCTTGCCGAGATTGGTGCTATGAAGCAGAGGCCGCTGTTGGTCGGTTTCTCGGCTGAGACAGGTGCTGATCTGAGCCGTGCCAAGAGAAAACGCAAGGAAAAAGGAGCGGACCTCATGGTGTTTAACAATGTAGAATCTCCCGGCTCGGGCTTTGACGTCGATACCAACGAGATCACCATAATAGAGGCGGACAACGTGACGACATTGCCGCTCATGACAAAGGATGAAGCTGCTGATGCCCTCCTCGATAGAGTTTCAACATTTATTTCTTGACTTTTCCTGATTTTCTGATACAATCTAACCAATTATGGCGCTTGAGGAGATAGAGAAACTAAGGCTCCGGGTGGAAAAAGATCCGATGTCGCGGCTCTTTCTGCCCCTCGCGGAAGAATACAGAAAATCAGGAATGCTTGATGAAGCCATATCGGTTCTCCTGCGCGGCCTCGAGCATCACCCGACATATACGAGCGCACGGGTAGCCTTGGGCAGGCTATATCTCGAGAAGAATATGGTGCAAGAGGCGCAAGCAGAATTCGAGGAGGTTGTGAAAGCAGTAGCCGGTAACCTCTTTGCGCACAAGAAGCTTGCCGACATATACAGGGATCTTGGAAAGAAAGACAAGGCCGCATCAGAATATAAGACGGTTCTCACGCTCAACCCTCTTGACGAGGATGCTAAGGCAAACCTCGAAGCCATAGAGGGCAAGAGTCCGGAGCAACCTGCTGCCTCTTTCTCTCCAGCCGAAAGGGATATTACGATAGAGGCGGCCCTTGAAAAACCTGTGCAAGGAGAAGCGCAGGAGGAGCTGTATCAAGACCTTGAGGCATTTGATGCTGAGGAAGCCGTTGAAGAAAAAGCGGCTCAAGTCGCGGAACCCCAGTTCCTGGTGGAAGAGTTTGAGGAATTCAGCAAGTCCCTCTCTCAAGGTGATGAAGGCTCCGCTGTTCCTTCTGAGGAGGCGTTTGAACTTCCCAGTGAACTGCATTTGGAGGACGCTTTCGATGCGACCTATCCTCAAGAGGATAGCAAAGAGGCTTCTGCAGCTGTTGACCTGTTTGCCGTTGATTCCCTTATTGCGGGAGGCGATTATGCGAAGGCGATGAACGCATACCTTGGAATGCTTGCTAAACAACCTAACGACAGAGGGCTTCTCCAGAGGGTTGCGGAACTCAGAGCCTATCTGAAGCTTATCGGTAAGGGTAAAGAGATAGTGATTGCGAGATTGGAAGCGTTCCAGGAAGGAATAAAGAGGAGATTCGATGCGGAGTCATTGAATAAATAGGGCGTTGAGTTGTTGCACGGTGAGGATAAATGAGCTTTGAGCATGTTTTGAAAGAAGTTGTCGAGAGAGTTGATGGTGCCGTCTCTGCCATGGTGATCGGTGCCGATGGCATTCTGGTCGACGAATACGCCGTTAAGAAACTTCTTAACCTTGACGATCTCGGGGCGGAATCTTCGGCAATGATAAGAGACATTAATCTTGCCGCACAGAACCTTGCCCTCGGTGAGGCAAAGGAGTTCTCTATCATATCTGACAGGTGTGGCATCATCATGCGTCAGATAAATCCTGAGTACTACCTGGCCCTTGTCATTACTCCCGATGGAAACTATGGAAAGGGCAGATTTATTCTCAGGACGTCAATTCCAAGGATTAAAGGCGAATTCTGATAGCGGATGTAAAACAAGAGATCTCCGAACAAGTGTGTTTGGGAATCTCTCTGGGATAGAGTTCACCACCGGCGATGTCGTATCATTTTTTTCATCCATGAAAATCTTGGTCATACATGGTCCGAATCTGAATCTGCTCGGCAAAAGAGAACCCGAGATTTATGGAACTCTCGCCCTTGATGATATTAACGGGAAGATACGGACCAAGGCATCCGATCTCAATCTCGATCTCTCTATCATTCAGTCAAACAGTGAGGCCGAGATTGTCGAGGCAATACAGAGAGCTGATTATGATGTACTGGTCATTAACCCTGCCGCTTACACGCATACGAGCATAGCGATCCGGGATGCGATCTCTGCAGTCGGCAAACCTTCCATAGAGGTTCATCTCTCTAATATTCACAGGAGAGAGGAATTCAGGAGAAAGTCGTATATCGCCGAAGTGTCCCTCGGACAGATCGGCGGTTTTGGCGCGGACAGTTATGTTCTTGCGCTTATCGCAGCAAAAAATCTCATTTCTCAGGGGTAGGCACATTCGATATCCGTTACGCCACGCGCGATTACGGCAGTCCATGCAGAGCAACAGGATTGATGGGTTTCTCATAACAAATCTCATCAACATTCGGTATCTTTCCGGTTTCAGGGGTTCATCAGCGTTCATCCTCATGGCAAAGAATAAGGAGATCTTTGCGACCGATTTCCGCTATCAGGAAGAAGTGGAAAGGGAACTCAAGGGGGTTGGTGGCGAAAAAAGGCGCAGCGGTCATGGACGTAATGGCTGGGAAATCATTATCGAGAAGGGCAATAGACTGAAAACCGTCAAAAACCTTATCAGGGATCTTGGGATACGTACCCTCGGTTTTGAATCTTCTGTATCGTACGAATTCTTCAAGGGGCTCTCACGTGCTGACTGTAGACTTAAGGCGCTGCGAGGCACAGTGGAAGGCTTGAGGGAGGTGAAAGACAAAGAGGAGATAGCCCTCATCAGGGAGGCGGTGAGGCGTGCAGAAGCTGCGTTCCGCGATGTGAAGCCTTACATACGGCTGGGCAGGACAGAGATATATATAGCCCGCATGCTTGAAGAATGCCTGAAAAAAAGAGGATGCGATCATATCCCTTTTGATATAATAGTGGCATCTGGCAACAATGCTGCTATGCCTCATGCAAAGGCGACAGATAAGAAACTCTTCCCTGGAGATCTCGTGGTTATCGATTGGGGAGGAGAGGCAGAGGGGTATTTCTCTGATATGACGAGGACTATGCTCATAAGAGGCGGGGACATGAGGGAAAAAAGAGAGATCTATCAGACTGTTCTGACGGCGAACATGAAGGCTATAGCCTCTATCAAGAGGGGTGTTCAGAGAAAGGTTATTGACAATAAGGCGCGAGATAGTATAAAAAATGCTGGTTATGGGAAATACTTTGGCCATGGGACCGGTCATGGAGTCGGTCTTGAGGTGCACGAACTCCCTCGTATAAGCTGGATGGAGAAGGAAGGTATCCGGCAGAATATGGTCTTTACCATTGAACCCGGCATCTATATACCAGGGCTGGGTGGCGTGAGGATCGAAGATATGGTTGTCGTAGGGTCAGAGAAGCCTGAAGTGTTGACTGTGCTATCGAGGGATCTGGAGATTATCTGAGAGAGGAGGCGGGCATTGATATCAACAAACGAATTCAAAAAGGGCGGAAAGATCGAGTATAAGGGAGAACCCTGTGAGATTGTTGATTACCAGCATGTCAAGATGGGAAGGGGCGGAGCGATTGTCAGGACAAAACTGAAGAGCCTTAAGACAGGAAGCGTACTAGAAGATACCTTCAGGTCAGGCGAGAAATTTGAGACACCTCAGCTCGAGGAGCGGGAGATGCAGTATCTCTATGCAGAAGGTGATATGCACTTCTTTATGGACACCGAAAGTTTTGAACAGATTCCCCTTACCTCTGTCCAACTAGGTGATATAAGGAAGTTTTTGAAGGAAAACATGACGGTAAAGGTGCTGAACTATAAAGGAGTTCCACTGACGGTTGAACTGTCGACCTTTGTTGAGCTTATGGTGACGAAGACAGACCCCGGCTATAAAGGCGATACGGCATCGGGCGGGTCGAAGCCCGCGACCCTCGAGACCGGCGCTGTCGTGAAAGTTCCCTTTCATATCAACGAGGGGGACATATTGAAGATAGACACGAGGACGAGCGAATATATCGAAAGGGTCAGATAATGGAGCTTGAAGAACTCAGAGATCTTATAGCCCTTCTCAAAGAGACGGATATAACTGAACTGCAGATAGAGAAAGACGGGACGAAGGTTAAGATAAGGAGACAGACCTTGCTTGCTTCTTCCCCCCTGGAGATACAGACGACGGTACCATCTGCTGCTGAAAGGTCTCGGATAGAAGCCGAAGAGGAGGGCCAGAGACTTATCACGATTACCTCTCCCATTGTCGGGACATTCTACCGGTCGCCATCCCCAGAGTCAGCTTCCTTTGTCGAAAACGGGGCGAAGATCAAAAAGGGGCAGGTCCTTTGCATCATAGAGGCTATGAAATTGATGAATGAAATAGAGAGCGAGGTTGACGGTGTCGTTATGAGGGTCCTCGTCGAGAATGCTCAGCCGGTGGAATATGGGGAGCCTCTTTTCCTCATTGAACCGCTATAAGAAGGTGATTGGACAAGGACCGCGTGCACGCGTTTTTCGGCAAAACATTTTCGCAGCTTCTTTTTGTGCAATGTCTCTCATATAGTAATCTATGGAGCTAGCTCTAAGTTGAATA